>JBGCFA010000029.1:0-4363 GCA_045106675.1 Bacteroidia bacterium | reverse complement strand
CAACTTTATCTGATTTCATTTCATTTTCAATCAATGAATCAATTTGTGCTAGACTTTGTCCAACACAAAAATTAGCTGCAAAGATTAAGAGAATGGCGCAGATTGATTTCATCCTTAGTTTTATTTCAATTGGTTACGACTGAGCTAAGTGCTGTGTAAAAAGCTCTCGACGAAACATAGTTCGTAAACTATGTTAACAGAACTTGTGATAGAATTTTCATTATAGCATACTTTGTCCAAATGTTAACAGATTACCGTCTGGGTCAGACAACGAAAATTCTTTTTGCCCCCAAGGCTTCATTTCTAATTTTCCAGATGGATGAATTTTTACATTATTTTCTAAAAATCCCTGATAAAGAGTCTCAATATCATCAGTACGGATATAGATTTGTCCATAATTCTCTTTTGGATTAATGTCTTTAAACTCAAAAAAATGAAGTTGGATCCTATCTTTTTGGATCATTAAATATCCTTCATAATCTGTACTGCCAGCTCTTTCAAAGCCCAACTTATCACAATAATATTCCTGTGTGATCGCTTTATCTCGCATCGGAAGTTTTGGATTTATGTCTGTCAGCATATCTCGTTTTATTATTCTGTCTACAATTATTTTATTCGATTGATATTCCTACTTATAATTTCATGCTTTTTGTAGACAGTTGAGCAGAAAAAACATAAAAAGATACTGAGTAGTCTGCTTAGCCCATGTCTACGTTAAAACGTTTTGCGAAGCAGGGATAATTACAAACTTATTGCGAAAACGCTGGTAGGGATTAGTTACATCCCTGCCAGCGTTCGTAAGTTCTGCGAAGCAAGGACGCCAAAAGGGTGCCTACTGCGCTTATGTTTTGGGACGATGCAATACGTCCATACTTTTTAGATATTCATTCCTTGTTCTGAGATATCACTTCCCAAGCCTTACTCTGCCTTAGGACGAAAAGTCATAAACAAAGCCCCACCCAGCAACAAAATCACGAGGATTGAGAATACCAACGAAAGGGTATTACCAGTATAGAAGGCCGAAGGTTCAAAACGAAACTCTACCGTATGCTCGCCCGCTGGAATCTTCAGACCGCGCAAGATATAGTTAGCATTAAAATGAGGCACCTGCTCATTATCTATATAAGCATTCCAGCCTTTGCCATCGTTATAATACACCTCAGAAAACACTGCCACTTGATCTTGATTCGCGGAGGTCTGATAGGTCAATTTATTGGGTTGGAAGTCCGTCAAAATAATCCGATCCCCTGGCGCGGGTTGTGGATTTACCCCTGCCAATTGCTCTTTGTAAGCGCCATCCTTAATCGTTTGATTGACAATTGCCGTCCGGCGCGGGTCAAAACTATTTAATGCTGCTATTTCGGCATCGGCATCATCCACAAATTGAATATTTGAAACCAGCCAAGCATTGCCCATAGCCGCAGGATTTTGGAGGATTTGCGGTGGATTTTGGGCATCTCCTGGGCTGAAAATCATATAGCGAGTATTGAGCATATTGATCACTTGTAAGCGGCTCATACCCACTCCACGCGCTGAATCAGGCAGATTGGCGACTTGGACCATCTCTTGAATTTCAGGTTGAATATGACGGAGAATCACTTCTGAATAACGCTGCATTTTGGCGGCATGATAACCACCGATATGCTTGTGAAAGTAAGAAGTAGCAGCATCATTGAAAGTATTGGTGGACAGATTGAGCACCCGATAATTGGGGTCCTGATCCTGCAAGATAAATTGGTCCGCCTTGGTAGGGTTAAACCTTGCTTGATATTTTCGCTCGGTCTCTGTCGTATCCTTATTGATTTTGAGATAACGCTGATTGATCGGGATCATATCCAATAGAATCAGTGCTGCAAGCGCGATAAAAATGATCTTGTCATTTTTGATCTTGTCTCCCATAAACAACCATAGCAAGCCTCCTGCCAAGACAATAAATAAAGCAGAACGTAAGCCATCATTGCGAAGTAAGGTCTGGCGATCTGATATCGTCACATCGATAAACTGATTGACTTGAGCAGAGCCAGCTTCAGCGCCCGTGAGACGGCTAAAAGTCTGGTTATCTGAATTATAAATCGACTCATTGGTGAAGTCCATAAAAGCAGGTCCAATCAAGGCAAGCACTATTGCTAGACCAGCCACGATACCGCCTGCTATCAATACTTGTTTTTGGAGCCAGCTGCGCTGAACGCCTTCTCGGGGAGAAAATAGTTCTTTGAGTGCTAGTGCACCTAGAAACGGCATCGCCACCTCAGTAATCACCAAAAACATCGAAGGAGCACGAAACTTGCGGTAACCAGGGAAGTAATCCCAAAACAGATCCGTCAAGAAAAAGTGTCTGCCCCAAGAGAGTACGATTCCCAAAAGAGCTGCAGAAAGTAACCACCATTTGATCCGTCCCGGTACGATGAACAATCCCAAGACAAACAAAAAGAAGATAATCGCACCTACATACACAGGACCAGAAGTACCCGGTTGATCACCCCAATAGCCAGGCCAATTTTCGGATAGTCGTTTGGCTTGTGCATTGCCTGCAGTACGCTTGAGTAAGTCATAGACCTCATTTTCACCAAAATTGCTTTGAGAAGCTCCGCCATAAAAATTAGGGATCAATAGCGTAAAGGTTTCCCCCATATCATAGCTCCAGCGCATCGCATATTCATAGTCGAGGCCAGATTGTTTCTTACCATTTGGTTCGGCTTGCTCGTTCGCCAAGGGCGTAAGCTCAGAAGCACCACGGGTGGAAACCTCTGCATACTCTAGCGTAGTCAAAAAGCGACCTAAGTTAGGTCCCACCCCGAGCAGTCCCGCCATTATCAATATACCCGCTGCTTTGCCGAAATCAGCTAGGGTTTTGTTGCGAACCGCATCGACAAAGTAGGCGATCCCCAACATACCGAGCATGAGCACGAGAAAATAGGTGATTTGATAGTGATTAGTCGAGACCTCTAAAGCGGTGAAAAAGGCTGTCATCGCCCCTCCCAGCAACCAATTGCCCCTAAAAGTATAGATCACACTGGCGATCACAGGGGCCATATAGGCGATCGCATTGGCTTTGGAGGTGTGTCCTGGTCCAAATATGATGAAGAAATAGGAAGAAAGCGCAAAGGCTGCAGCTCCTATCCCAGCGATCCAAGGATTGACTTTCAATACCCGTAGTAAAAAGAAAAAGCCCAAAAACATCAAAAAGATATAATTCGCGGGCCTTGGAATCCCAAACCAGAGAAACTTATTGATCTTAGTAATCAAATCTCCTGAAAACTGAATGGAAGTCTGATAGGCAGGCATACCTCCAAATAAGGAGCTAATCCATAATGCTTCTTCTCCGGTTTCGGCCCGAAAATCTTGCGTTTCCTTAGCCATACCGGCAAATTGGGCGATATCGTGCTGGTAGAGGATTTTGCCATCTAGCACAATAGGCTTAAAATACATCGTTACCACAGCCAAAAAGGCGAGGATGATACCGAGGTGAGTTAATACCGGTTTTAGCCAAGTTGGTTGACTAGAAGAAGATTTTGCGGCGGGTTTCTTTGCCATGAGGAGAAAGTCTAGGGTATTTGAAAGCCCTAAACTAATAAACCCCTAACGATCCTCCAACAAGCGGACAAGGTACTCGCCATATCCACTCTTAATTAGAGGCTGAGCAATCTCGCGAAGTTGGTCTGCGGAGATGTATCCCATCTCGTATGCAGTTTCTTCAATACAGCCAATTTTGAGGCCTTGTCGCATCTCGATGATCTGCACAAATTGCCCTGCATTCATCAGTGAGTCGTGCGTACCCGTATCGAGCCAAGCCGTACCACGCCCTAACATCGAGACATGCAACCGACCTTGTTCTAAGTAAGTACGATTGACGTCTGTGATTTCTAGTTCACCACGGGGGGAAGGCTTAAGATTACGGGCAATCTCGACCACATTACGATCATAAAAATATACACCAGGAACCGCATAGGGCGATTTGGGATGCTCGGGCTTTTCCTCGATGCTTACGGCTTTTCCGTCTTCGTCGAACGCTACCACCCCATATGCTTTCGGGTTAGAAACGTGATAGGCGAAGACCATACCACCGCCTTGCTCGGAGATACGTACTCTAGCGTTCGACAAGGTCGGCCCCAACTGCTCGCCATAAAAGATGTTGTCTCCCAAAATCAGCGCAGCATCATCATCGCCAATAAAGTCAGCTGCAATGACGAAAGCCTGCGCCAATCCCTCTGGATTAGGCTGCTCGGCATATTCAAAACGAACTCCCAAGCGTGAGCCATCCCCTAAAAGCTGCCTAAATAGCGGCAAATCCTTAGGAGTGGAAATAATCATGATCTCTTTGATCCCAGCTGACATCAGAGACGACAAAGGATAATAGATCATG
>JBGCFA010000289.1:0-7050 GCA_045106675.1 Bacteroidia bacterium | reverse complement strand
GGATTTTCAAGCCGAATCTACCCGTAACGCAGTTTTACAAGGTCTCAACCGACAACGATATGCCTTTTTATCACATCTACGGTGGTACTCAGGATAATTGGAGTATGGGCGGGCCTTCTCGTACCATCAATGCGCATGGTATCATGAATCAAGACTGGTACACTACCAATGGCGGTGACGGTTTTGAATCTCAAGTTGATCCCACCAACTCGAATATCGTATATGCACAAGCTCAATATGGTTGGTTGGTACGCCATGACAAGCAAAGCGGCGAAAGTGTACCCATCCAGCCACAACCCGATAAAGGTGAAGCTGCCTATCGTTGGAATTGGGATGCCCCTCTTTTGATTAGTCCTCATAACGCTAAGCGCCTCTATTTTGCGGCCAATAAACTATTTCGCAGTGATGACCAAGGCAATACTTGGAAGACTATTAGCGATGACCTTAGCCGTCAGATGGACCGCAACACCTTACCTGTAATGGGTAAAGTATGGGGGATGGATGCAGTGGCAAAAAATATTTCGACGACAATCTATGGTAATATCGTTGCCTTAGATGAATCTCCCGTGCAAGAAGATCTCCTCTACATCGGTACTGATGATGGGCTAATTCACGTTTCAGAAAATGCTGGCGGAGCTTGGCGTAAGCTTGATGGGGTTTCCGGTGTACCGGAACGCACCTACGTAAATATGCTTTTGGCTTCTCAACATGATGCCAATACGGTTTACGCAGCCTTTAACAATCATAAAATGGGCGACTTCATGCCCTATCTCTATAAGAGTAACGACAAAGGGCAAACGTGGGCTTCTATCACCAATAACCTACCGGAGCGTGGTTCTGTCTATTCGATAGCCGAAGATCATGTTGATCCGAATCTCCTATTTGCCGGAACTGAGTTTGGATTATTTGTCAGCTTAGACGGTGGTGCAAATTGGACGCAAATGAAAGCAGGCCTACCGACTATCGCCATCAGAGACATCGCCATTCAAAAGCGTGAAAACGACTTAGTATTGGCTTCTTTTGGACGTGGTTTCTATGTCCTTGACAACTATGCCCCCCTTCGTTCGATCAATGAAGACGTTCTCGCAGAGGAAGCTCATATCTTCCCGATCAAAGACGCATTGATGTTCAACCAAGCCACGCCCGTTGGTGGAAGAGGTAAGGCCTTCCAAGGTGAATCCTTCTATACGGCTGACAATCCTCCTGTTGGTGCGGTGATTACTTATCACTTCAAAGAGTCTTTGAAGACACTCAAGCAAATTCGCAAAGAGAAGGAAAAGGAATTAGCCAAAGCAGATGAGCCTATCCCCTATCCAAGCTTTGAAGAGATGCGTGCCGAAGACAATGAAGAGAAACCTTATCTACTCTTTACGATTAGTGATGGTGCTGGAGATGTGGTACGTCGCATCAAAACTAGCTCAGCTACTGGCATGAAGCGTATCGTTTGGGACTTCCGCTATCCTTCGAGCTCTCCAATCAATCCTAAGCGTGATGGTAGAGGCTATACGGCACTACCTGGGACTTACTATGTTTCCATGTCTAAAATTGTCAATGGAGAAGCCACCGAATTGGTTGGCAAGCAGGCATTCAATATCAAGCCACTCAACAATGTAACCTTGCCAGCAAGCGATCGTGCCGAGGTAGTTGCATTTATGGGCAAGGCCTCAGAACTTCAGCGTTCGGTCTCAGCCGCAGGAGCGATGAGTCGCGATATCAGCAAACGCATGGACTATCTCAAGGCTGCTGTACGCAACACACCTGAAGTTCCACTTGATATGCTCGGCAAAATCAAAGAAATTGAAGATGATTTACGAGAGATTTCGCTAGCGTTGAATGGAGACCCAAGTGTTTCCAAGCGTCAGTTCGAAACTTTGCCTTCTATAGGAGGCCGTGTAGGTCGCATTCTTTGGGGATTGAGCGAATCTTCATCCGCTATCCCAACAGAGATGAAAGATCAATACGAGATTGCGGGTGAGCTTTTTGAGCCTGTGATGGAGCAGCTTGAAGGGGTCGTTAGCGCAGTGCAAAAAATAGAAAAAGAACTAGAAACAATGGGTGCCCCTTATACACCGGGACGCATGCCTAATTGGAACAGAGAATAATATGGCAGAATACCTGCAGGTAAAATGTCCTAATTGCGGAAATCCCCAGGTCACCTTTGATGAAGGCCTGGGGAAACTGCATTGTGATTTTTGTGATTATAGCCAAGACCTTTCGAAGGCTACCGATGAGATCATCGAACGTCCACTCCATGCAGGCATGGATATGGATGATACACCGCGCGGACTCAATGTAGAAGCCAAAGTCTATCATTGTGAGAGTTGTGGTTCAGATCTTTCGGTTCCGGGGGATCAGGTGGGATTGACTTGCCCTTTTTGCGGTTCTGAGGCAGTGGATGAAACCGCCACCGAAACCCGTGTTATTCAACCCGCGGGGGTCATTCCCTTTGCAATCTCCAAGGAATCCGCTTATGAAAAATTTAGTAAGTGGCTAGGGAGAGGATGGTTTCACCCCAACAATCTGACCAAGCTAGCATCCTTGGAAAAGATCCAAGGAGTCTATTTGCCTTATTTCACATTTGATGCCTATACATACTCACAGTGGACGGCACAGGCGGGGCATTATTACTATGAGACGCAATCTTATACTGATGCCAATGGCAATCGCCAAACGCGTCAGGTGAGGAAGGTAAGATGGGTTCCTGCAAGTGGTCGCTATCAAAACTTTTTTGATGATGTATTGGTCGTTGCTTCACATGGCGTTCAGCAAGGCTTGGCCGAAGGCATCTATCCATACGATCTCACTGCCTTGGTCAATTATGATGCACATTATTTATTAGGCTGGGAAACCGAGCTATATCAACATGATCTCAAAGAAAGCTATCAGGTAGCGGATCGGATCATGGATAGCGACATCAAGCAAAGCATCATCAGAGAGATACCAGGGGATACTCACCGTCATCTACAGATAAGAACGCAAAAAGATCGTCTCACTTATAAGCACATCCTATTGCCCGCATGGGTAGCTGGTTATCGCTACAAAAACAAGGTGTTTCAATTCTTGGTCAATGGCCAGACCGGTCGCATCAATGGCAAAAAGCCTTATTCACCAACTAAGATTACCATTGCGGTGATTCTTGGCCTATTGGTGGTACTGGGTATTTACATTGCCGTTGAATACCAAAATGGGAACATTCAGTTTGATTTTTAGCTCTTCATCTCCCGCTGCGCGGAACGCGTTTTTCGAACGATCGCAGCGAGAAGAAATCTCAAAGGTATCAGTCATACAGAGGCCATCAGTAGGGACTTTCCTGCTTCGCAGAACGATAAGGTTTAGAGGCGCAAAATATTGCGCCTCTACTGATTCCCAACTCTGGACTAAAAACCTATCTCTTAGGCTTATAGCACCCAGGCTCCTTACGTTTACCATTACGCTTAGGCGGCTTATAGCCCCTGCCGCGTCCAGTACCAAATCCTCCACGACGATTGATATCAACATTGAAAGGCGTTATCCGCAGCGATGCATACACATCACCGCCACTAAACTCATCCTGACGGACAAAACCACTAAGATTGTCGCTACCTACTGTAAGCGGGCCCATACGCACCGCTAGGCCCATACGAAGGGCTCTATCATCATACCAGACCACTGGAGCAGAAACGCCAAACCACTGTGATTCAAAGCGTGGTGTAACGGCCATCAGATTCGCTCGCTTGACGCCAACGCCCGGTGTAGGAACTCGGCGGATGATGGTCGTATTGACAAAGAAATTATCCGTAAATGCATAATCAGCCTGTAAGGTCAAAGCAGCAGGTAACCACATCGCAAAGCGTTCTGATTGCTTGGAGCTGTGATTACGGGCAATCACTTTGGAGTTCAAAAACTCTACCGCGCCCAATAGATCGCTTACATTTCCTTGCTCTGCTGCTGTGATTTGAAAGGTGTCTCGTGATTCAAATCGATTGAATTGGGTATTGGTCCCAAAATTGACAAAGCCGATATCCATCAAAGCAGCTCCGAGTTTGAGTTGGTCGTTGAGTTGATAACTTGCTCCAAGGTCAATTCCCAAACCCATACCCTGCGAATTCATCAATTGTCCGAAGGTGGCATTGCTTTGTTGAAGGTAGTCGGTGGCAAAGGCAAAGGTATAGTCAAAGTTGTCGACACTAACGACATCACCTTCTAATGATTGTACTTCAGTTGTTTTGTGATTTTTGATCATCACCCCTTCATAGCCTTGCAGGTATTTGATCGTTCCGCCGAAGGCGAGATCATCATTGACTTTGCGCGCATAATTGAAGCCAAGCTCTCCCCAAACCATGCCTGCGGCTTGAAAAGGGGTAAGACTCAATTGCTCCAAATCATCAAGTTGAGTCAAACTATAATAACCCAAGGCAGAAGGCACTCTCCTAGCACCAGCCGCAGACCGTAGCTTGGTATATACACCAAAGCTTTGATCTCCAAGATTGAGACCAAAGGCAGGGCCCAGGATTACGGCATTAGCATAGCCTACATGACGCTTGTCCGATTGAAAGAAATCCATCGCAAGCCCATTAGCAGGCACCGGTTCAGGGTTTAGGGCAGGCGCAATACTGATATTACCTAGCTGGCCAATCGCGGATTGAAGATTAGTATTGCGGAAGTAAGCATAATTGTTTTCGAAGAAAAGACCTCCTCCTCCGAGTTGCAGGTCCCAGCGCAATGGGCTCCCAACTTGGGCGGCAGGATTTAGGCCAATGGCATTGATGCCAGAATAGTTTTCCAATCTGAGACCAAGTTGGTCTTGCGCATTGAGACTTATGCTCACAACACAAAAAAGGAAAAGCAAAAATTTGCGGCTACTCATAGGTTTAGTGTTGTGTTTGGTCGATTAAGATTTGGTGAGACCAAACGATTGAATTTGCAATTTTCGTTATCCGACTAGCGGAGGGTGATAAGTAGCGTTGTTCCGATGTGTGATTCTTTTGGTGTAAATACCCACTACTTACGAATGCCGAAACGGACTTATTGCATGATCTTTTTAGCTGCAACCTTTGCCCAAGGCTGCTGTCTTTGGGCGTTTTTGGGTGTCGTTTTATAAAGTGGAGCGATTGGGGATAGATAGGGAAGGAATATATAGTTTCATTAATTTGAAGGACTTAAACGATCAAATGAAAAGACTACACTTCAACTTATTTGCCCTGCTACTTACTTTGAGCTACTCGCTCAACGCCCAGAACCTTCAAAGAGTGGAACCCCCATTTTGGTGGGTGGGTATGCAAAATGAATCACTACAATTATTGGTTTATGGCCCCAACATTGCCGCCAATAAGGTCAGCGTCAATTATCCAGGCGTACAATTGATGAGTACTCAAGAAGTAGCTAATTCTAATTATCTTTTTCTCAATCTCGAGATCACAGGACAAGCCTCAGCGGGTTTAATGCCGATCGTTTTTTCTCAAGGAGAAAACTCTTTTTCAGTTCAATACGAACTTCAAGCAAGGGAGGCACAAGACAATCGTATTCAAGGAGTTACGAGTGAGGACTTCATCTATTTACTGATGCCCGATCGCTTTTCCAATGGTAATCCCAACAATGATGTCATCGAAGGGATGAATCAAAGCGAAAGCTCTCGTAGCAAACAATACGCGAGACATGGTGGAGACCTCCAAGGCATTGCCAACAAACTAGATTATTTCCAAGAATTAGGGGTTACTGCTTTGTGGTTCAATCCTGTTTTGGAAAACAATCAGCCGCGTGAATCCTATCATGGGTATGCAATGACAGATCACTATCGAGTAGATCCACGTTTTGGCAATAATACTGATCTCAAAGCCTTGGTCGATGCCTGTCATGCCCGCGGGATCAAGATGGTCTGGGACATCGTACACAATCATGTAGGCAATGAGCATTGGTTCATCAAAGATATCCCAGATCCAACTTGGGTCAATCATTGGGATGAATACACTCGTACCTCTTATCGCGCGCCGACCTTGATGGACCCTTATGCCGCTGAAGCAGATAAAAAACTCATGCAAAACGGTTGGTTTGACCACCATATGCCTGATCTCAATCAGAAAAACCCCTTGGTCGCCAACTATTTGACCCAAAACAATATCTGGTGGATCGAATATGCAGGTTTAGATGGCCTACGAGTAGACACTTATGCTTATCCCGATCAAACATTTATGGCGGAATGGGCCAAACGCGTTCTCGCAGAGTATCCCCAAATCGGTATGTTTGGTGAAACTTGGGTACATGGCATACCCGTACAGGCTTGGTTTACCGAGAAAAATGGCTGGACAGCGGATTCATACTTACCCGCTACCACAGACTTTCAGCTATACTATGCAATCAATGACGCTCTTTCACAACCCTTTGGTTGGACCGAAGGCGTAGCTCGCTTGTACTATACTTTGGCCCAAGATTTTGTCTATGAAAACCCAATGGAAAAAGTCGTCTTTCTGGACAATCATGATGTGGGACGCTTTTACTCTATGGCAGGCGAAGATTTTGGCAAATACCAGATCGGTCTTAGCTTTTTGCTCACGACTAGGGGCATTCCTCAAATGTATTATGGTACGGAGATTTTGATGAAAAACTACTGGGATGGTAGCAATCATGATAAAGTGCGAGAAGAATTTCCCGGCGGTTGGGAAGGAGATAAGGAAAACAAATTTACCAGAACAGGGCGTAGTGAGCAGGAGCAATTAGCCTTCGAAACAGTCAAAACCCTAGCAAACTTTCGTAAAGGTAGCAGTGCCATCAAAACGGGTAAGTTGATGCAGTTTGTGCCCGAAAACGGTGTTTATGTCTATTTTCGCTACGATGCTCAGCAGACAGTGATGGTGATACTCAATCAAAACGATGCTGCTCAGGAAGTTGATTTTAGCCGCTTCGCGGAACGCTTGGCTGGATTTAACAAAGCGATTGATGTGCTGGGTGCAAAGGAAGTATTAGACTTGAGTAAACTTGAAGTAGGAGCAACATCCGCTACAGTTTTGCTTTTGCAGAAATAGGCTTTGATCAATAAAGTAATTGAAAGGTGTATGCCTCCCCCTCCCGTACAGT
>JBGCFA010000288.1:0-28203 GCA_045106675.1 Bacteroidia bacterium | reverse complement strand
TTCCCATAGAATCCCTAATTTGCCTTCGAAAGTACGACAATGCAACCAATCTTGTCCCTAGATTGTTGAATCCTATATGTCATCAGCACCGATAAACGAAAATTCTCCTATCTATGCTATCCCAGGCATGGGTGTCGATGGTCGTATTTTTAAAAACTTACAGCTAGATCGACCGATCCAGATTTTGGAGTGGATGGATCCCCTTGGGGAACGCGAGAGCTTGCAAGATTATGCGAAGCGTTTGGCGAAGCCGCTACCCGATCAACCTTTTCTGATGATGGGATTATCATTTGGTGGAGTTGTTTGTCAAGAGATTGCGCGCTTCAAACCCGTCCAAGGAGTGGTTTTGCTTTCTAGTATCAGAGACAAAACGGGACGGCCTTGGCATATGGATTTGATGCGTAGGATTCCATACTACCTGCTTTCCAAAGGCGATTGGCGAATCAAAACTATGCCTTATTGGGGACCACTGTTTGGTTTAACTGACAAATCAGAGATCACTTTTTTACAAGACTTGTTTTCGGGCTTTAACGTGCTCTACCGTATGTGGGCGATCAGACAGCTTGTGCATTGGCAAAAATCCACCGAAATCGAAGATTTACCCATTTTCCATATTCACGGAAGTAAAGACGAAATATTCCCAGTTCGCTTGCAGCAAACCGATAGATTGATCAAGGGAGGGACTCACTCTATGGTTTTTCAACGTTCGGAAGAAGTTTCGGCTGCAATTCAGGAGGGAATCAAATATATTGAGAGCCGGACTTGAAAAAATATGACTGAGCTACCCATTGTCCCCGGTCGGGGACTCAATACTTATTCTGCAATCCAATCACGCTTAGAATACCTCAAAAATGCTGGCCTTCAGCTCAATGAGCTTCCTAGCCATGGCCTTGATCCGGCTGATATTCAGAAAAATATCGAATCCTTTATTGGTTCTGTTGAAATTCCGGTTGGCATCGTCGGGCCGCTACTCTATAATCCCAAAGACCGCAAAGCCGAGTTAGTCTTCACGGCTGCGGGGACATTAGAAGGTGCTTTGGTGGCGAGTATGAATCGAGGTGCCAAAGCGATCAGCAAAAGTGGCGGCTTTCAAGCCGTAGTCCGTCATCAGAAAATGGTGCGTGCCCCGCTATTTCTTTTTGCAGAGATGAATGAAGCCTTAGTCTTTGAACGCTGGATAGAAGAGCATTTTGTAGAGATCAAGGAGCAGGCGCAACTGCATTCGAATCACGCTGATCTCCGAGAGTTGGATACGGTAGTCATGGGCAAAGCCGCTCATGTGAAGTTTGTTTATAAGACAGGCGATGCTGCTGGGCAAAATATGACGACTACTTGTACCTGGCACGCTATGCTGTGGATCGCCAAGCAATTTCAGGAGGAAAGCGGCTTGACAATCTTAGATTATGTGATTGAGGGTAATGGTTCTTCGGACAAAAAAGTATCTAATTATTCGATCGCCAAAGGGCGTGGCATCCATGTAGTCGCAGAATGTGTCTTGCAGGAATCGGTCATCAATCGCGTCTTGCGTACTTCTTCGCAAGCCATCTTGAATTGTTTTCATCCTTCGGTGGCATTGAGTAAGATCGATGGCATGGTCGGCTATAATATCAATGTCGCCAATGCCATCGCAGCCATCTTTTTGGCTACTGGACAGGACTTAGCCTCGGTGCATGAGTCCTCTGTCGCGATCTTGCAAGTGGAGTCGGTAAAAGAAGGACTTTGGCTATCTCTCACTTTGCCCGCTTTGGTGATCGGCTCGGTGGGAGGTGGTACGCATCTGCCCAAGCAAAGCGAGTCCCTGCAACTCATGGGCTGCAAAGGCGGCGGTAAAGTAGAGCGTTTTGCGCAGCTGATCGCTGGATTTGCTCTATCACTAGAAATATCGACCTATGCTGCCATCGTGAGCGGAGAGTTCGCCAAGGCGCATGAAAAACTAGGTCGCAACAAACCAGTGGATTGGTTGACTCGCGCTGAAATAGATGCGCTTTTTGTGCAAAAATGCCTAGCTCCGAACTTGAAAGAAGATGCCGTCAAAAGTATTCGCTTTCTCGGTGAGCAAAGCGTGGACAATGGTGTGATCACTACTTTGACAAGTCGAGTCAGTAAAAAATTGATGGGTTTTATCCCGCTCGAACTAGAGTGGGAGACGGAGCGTTCCGCGCAGCGATCGCAAATCCTCATCAAATCCAAAGCGCTAGACCTCGAAGTGATCAAAGGCTTGCATCTTATGGCGGCTTCCATTGATCCTGAACTCTCAGACCTTATCAATCGCTACCGGCATCAATTAGAATACGCGCATTGTCACCTCAAAGAAATCTTGCTTTATGAAGCTTTAGATGCTGCTGGTTTTGATGTAACGCCTCAATACTACGGCAAGCGCGTCCATGAAAAGCGGCAAGTCTATTTGTTGCTTTCGGAGATGCTAGATGAGTCAGAATTGGCGCATATCAATTCGCAAAAGGAGCCTGAACTATGGACTGATGAGCAGATTAAACAGCTTATTTTTGATATGAGCCGGGTACATGATCATTTTTCCGTGCCGGAACGCCGCGACAAATTAGAATCCGTCAAGCTGTTTGAACCTTGGAAATCTGAGCCGCTTTATGAAAAGCTGGTTTCGATCATGTATGCAGAGGAAGATCGTCCGTATGTGAAAGCGCGCTTGGGTAGGTTGTTTACTTATTTACGTGGTTTAGAAGCTGAACGTCAGGCGCTTGAACTGACTGATACGATTGTCCATAATGATTGTAACTCCCGCAATATTGCCATTCGTAAAAATGGTCGTCCTGCGATATATGACTGGGAGCTAGCGGTTTTGGACGTTCCGCATCGCGATATTGTAGAGTTTTTGAGCTTTGTGTTGGAGGAGGACTTCCCTGAAGAACGCTTATACACCTATCTGGATTATCACTACGAATTGCAAACTCTTGAAGCCAGCAAAGAACAATGGTTTGCGGGCTATCGCTATGCGCTCAAGGTGTATCTGCTGAGTCGGGTGTCGTTTTATGAGGTGGCGGGGATACTGGATCGTTATGCGTTTTCGGATCGGATTCTGAGTAATGCTTTTCGGATGCTGGAGTTGCTAGAGCGCTAGGGGAGGTGGGAGGCTCTTTTGGGCGGGGCTGCATGCTGGGATTGTTCCAACGCCAAGTGACGATACTGGTGATGAGTCCGGCGATAGTAACGACAATGCGTATCCACATCTGCTCGATGACCCAAATTTGTCCGACTAGGATAGAAACCCACAGTTGACTGATGACCAGTATTTTAAATCCCACAGGAACAGTCTTCTTTTCCTGAAACTCGCGCAGCATCTTGCCAAACCAGCGATGGTTGAGCAACCAATTGTACATTCGATCCGAACTACGAACGTAAAAGTATGCTGACAATAACAAAAAGGGAATGCCCGGCACTCCCGGCAAAGCTGCTCCCACATAAGTCATGATGAGGGAAAGCGTTCCGAGAACAAAAAATAACCACTTTTTAGCTTTGTCCGATCTGGGTTTAGCCATTTGCTAGGCGTTCGTAAAGGGCATCAAGATTAGCGATCTGATTGGCGTCTATGCGGGTGATCTGGACCTTTGATTCGTTTTCCAAAGAACGCAAAATTTCTTCATACGCTTTGGCTAATTGTTCAAATACGGTTACGGATTCGTGTGCCTCCTTGACTGGGCGTTCCGCGATGCGGCTATACAAAAGCTCTGACTCTGCCTGCAGAAAGTAAATCTCATCAGGCAATTCAACACAAAACAATCCTGCTAAATCTTCTATCGGATTGGCGTAAAATGCCTCGTGGATAAAGCAGAGTAAAGCGCCACTCATGGTTTCCCCTTCCGCAGCTTCTGCGTCCGCTAAATACAGTAAATAGCCCAATTCTGTTTCAAATCGACTATCAAGCTCTTTCAATACTGCTTCGTCCATATCTGCAGGATGGAGCTTGGCGGCATAAAACTGAGCATATACCAGCGTATCAATCAAGGGATGACGTTCGAGAAATAGTTGGCGTTTTTCTTCTTTGGTTTCTTCGTCCTGGAGCAGATGAAAGAGTAGCATCGAAGCGAAAAGGGCCAATCCTTTTAACTGTGGAATTTGCTTATTATCAGCTTCTTCACTGAGCGTATTGACAAAATTACTAAACTGATATAATGGACTTTGCGCGTTAATACGACTCAAATCAATGTGCGGCACGAAGACAAAGCCCCAATCGCTATGATTGAGGTCTAGGAGCCGTTTGAGTAGGGTACTTTTGCCTGAGCCGTCGAGTCCGGTGATGAGGGTGGTTTTCATTTAACGAATTTTGCATGCTGGCGACGTATGCAATACGCCGCTACTGATTTGTTTCAATTATCTTCATACTCGCCTCTTGCAAGGCTTCTGGACTCAAACGTGCATCTAAATGATGCCAATCCGTCTGGTCAAATAAATCCCACTGTTCTAGCGCTTTGCTTTGAAAGGCCAAAAATGCTTCTGGACTAGGTTTTTGACTGAGTCCACATTCGTAGCGAGAGAGGACTTTTTTTCTTTTGACTGCCTCGCCTAACGCTAGATCAAGGTGGATCACTAAATCTGCTTGAGGGAATCGTTCGGCTAAGGCCGTAACCAAAAGAGCATCAGCTCCTAAGGCTAACTCAGTTGCAAAGTATTTGTAGTAATAGCTATTGAGCAAGATCACTGACTTATCGCTCGCCATCGCCGTATCAATCGACCACATCAAGGCATGAGCCAAGAACAGTAGTCTCGAATCTGGTGTCAATGAGCAGAGAAAAGCATCAATTTGCTTCTTTGACTGAAAGGGCAGGCTTTCAGTCGGGCTATTTAATAAATCCCAGATATCGGCTTCATAAACATCAGGTATGCGCTGAACCAAGGCTTCCACTAAGGTGCTTTTACCGGCTCCGTCGGCTCCTGTGATACAAATGAGTTTTTTCATTGGATTTGATCGACTGCTTTGAGGATGTCATTTGGATCAACACCACGCTCTTTGAGGTAATCAAAGTATGACGGTTTTTTGACGAAATAATTTTTGAGCGAAGTGAAAATATCTACAAATAGCTTCGCAAAAAGCATCATGGTAATGCCCCATCCAATTTCTTCGGCTATTAGTGCAAAGACGAGATAAGGCGCTTTGATGCGAGCTTGGAACTTTTGCCAAAGACTATCATCCGGCAATACGTCAGAAAGTTTTCGACTAATCTCTGTTCTAGGCCAAAATATCAGACGATTGAGTTTGAGGAAAGTCAAAATCCGCTGATGAAACTTCGGGTAGAGATTGAAGTTGAAAAGGCACATCTCTATATCTTGGAAGTAATCGTGATAAGCATGCTGAAAATCGCCCGTTCGCTCGAAGAGGGCCAAACGCTTTTTGAGACGACTCATGAGATAACCGCCACTTTTGGGCTTGAGTC
This sequence comes from Bacteroidia bacterium, assembly GCA_045106675.1. Taxonomy (GTDB): domain Bacteria; phylum Bacteroidota; class Bacteroidia; order J057; family J057; genus JBCAWW01. Next base: position 22,798 of record JBGCFA010000288.1, on the reverse strand, counting down.
TCGCCAAAAGATTCTCACTCACGATACCTGAGCAAAGGTTGCTAAGGCTAAGCGTAAAGTATGCCTTCTCAGTGGCTTTACTTTCAGCAAAGAGCTCAACCAAATGATCTTCATCCCAATCATCGCGCGAAAGCAATAGATTGTGCACATCCATGCAGTCTCTGATGCCACATTTGTAAACTCCCATGTGGAGGATCAAGTGGAGCAGATTATGCGCTGGAGAAAGCTGCTTGGCTTTGACGCCTTCGAAGATAAATTCACTGCTTTCCTCCCAAAGCCGTGGCATATTGACTCGATACTTTGAAGTAGGCGACTTGATGCCCCACTGCGTACCGATGATACATTTGTAATTGCGGCTAATAAACGGAATCCCAGTATGACTAAACTTGGTCGGTTTTTGCTTTTCGCCACTCCATCCAAAGCCTAGTGGTATATAGTCCAAGCCAAAATAAACGTCCTGTATCCGATCCCAATCTTCCATATGAACCAGCATATCAAAGTCGTTCATTTTTTTGTAGCCGAGATCATTGTATGCCGTATGGATCAATAGATTGCCTTTGAGGATAGCTGCATCTATCCCTTGCTCGGCAAACTGCTCTAAGTAGATTTTGGCTTCCTGATTACGTTCTCCATTTTGTTGGTAAACTTTGGTATGCATCGCCTCGAAGCTTTTTTGCACTTCTGGCAGCAATAGATCAAGAAAGTTCAATCTTTTGAGTTGGACATAGGCCCAAGGGCCAAGCTTCCACTTTTTGCAATAGCCAAAGAAATCCTGCTGCGCTGCTAGATCCTCTGATATGCTTTGTAAAGCCGCTTTGATTTCGGCTTTTTCAGTCTCGCTGATCTCGATTTTGCTAAGCCGAGAGGCGATGTAAAACTTATTCTTCATCTGCAATGAGATTGATTTCACCAGTAGCTCCGTTCATTTGTATATGATCTCCGGCTTTGACTTTGTCCATCAAACCTTTGACCCCCACCACCGAAGGAATCCCCATTTCTCGGCAAAGGATGGCAGTATGACTGAGGAGATTGCCTCGCTCTGAGATCACGCCGCTAGCCTTGGCAAACAAATTGATCCAACCTGGTTCAAAATGATGGGCCACGAAAATAGCTCCCGGAATCTCCTCTTTCAAATCTGGCCCTTCGATGATCACCACCGGACCTTGTACGATGCCACTACAACAGCCCGTGCCTTTGAGATGGCCCTTGGCATTGACATCGGCCATTTTTTGCACGGCTTCGATGCCTTCCTCCGTTTCAATATAGCGGTGGGCATGCTTTACTTTGGCGTACTCTTGGTATTGAGTCTTGCGTTCCGCGACTAGCGACCGATAAGAGGAAGCCAAGCTAAGGTCCAATATCTCGTCATACTCCAAGTATAAATAATCGCGCTCATGATCTATCAAGCCTTGTTTGTGTAAGTCCACTCCTATAGCCCCAAAGATTGAGCGAGCTACATGAAAGGACTTGGTGCGCATAAAGCGATAGTTTTCTCGATCCCGAATCCTCGGTAAAGTTGCTTGCACCCATTTGGTTAAAACCCAACGCTTAAGAGGATTTCGAGCATAAGCTTTTTTGAGAACCTCTCGATAATCAAAAGTGAAAAGGCTATGCTTTTTTTCATAATCTACGGCGATGTTGGTACGCATAAAGTCAATGAAACTCGCCGGATCATTTTTGTAATTGAGGGTTTCCATCTTGAGTTCCCCTTCGGCAGCGCGTTCGCCAAAGGCTTCGATATAAGTCTCAATCTTAGCGTAGAAATCCGAATGATCTTGCGTCAATACCGCCAAGACTTTGGGAGAGGCCTCTTCGAGGAACAATGCTTTGAGACTGACATCAGCGCGAGCTTCATCACATAAAGCCTGAAAGTTTTTGACGATCTGGACGGAAACTACATCTCCTTGCGAGAATAAAATATCATTTACAAAATTGGGGTATTCCTCCGCCAAACGAGAAGTCTTGACCATGCGTTTGAGGGACGAAAAAAGGATTAAAGTATAGAAGCCATTGAGCATCGGACCGAGCCAATTGTCGCCGATCTGTGCTTCGAATTTTCCGTATTCTTGTGTCAATTTCGCATGAGACTGACCTGCCAATGCTTTGATATCATATTCCTTGATGCCTTTCATGAAGACATCTTCAAAGCGACTGCGGTGCTTATTGAAATTGATGAAAGCGGAAATGAGATTGTAAAGCAGTTTGATATAAGCAAAAACTCCCGGACGAACTTTGGGCTTCTCAAAATCAGCCGGGTCCATATTCCAACCCTTGATGATCCACTGACTACTCTTGCTACCAAAAGGCAATTGATAAAGCAGCTGCTGCCAAGCCGTGACATTATAATATAGAGCCCCATCGATCGGCCCGACCATATTGGCCAGTAGCTTGCGACTGACGTCCATACTTGCTTTAGGCATACCGAGAAAATCCTTCATACTAGAGTAGCCTTCTTCATAAGTGTGTCGCGCAAAAGTGATCGTCAATGGCATCGTCAAACCGGGATAGTTTTCCCCGATATTGGCATTGTCCCAGATGCGAATCACTTTTGCTTTGGGCTGGCTAGTGATAGGCCTGATTTGCAACCAATAGACTTGGTCCTCAGCTATGGCCAGTTCAATATCGACTGGCATTTCCTTGAGTTGGGAAAGCTTTTCAGTGCCCGCAAATATCTCTTCCAGTAGCGGTTCTACGGCTTTTTTGATGGCAGTACCGCTTCGCAGAACGCTTGACGCCGGTCCAAAGACTTCTCCACGAAACTCATCTTCTGCATTGAGAAATTCAGGAGCTGCTTGCTTGGCTTTTTGCACCATAAAAGCCTCTGCCCGTCCAGAAACCAAGGCTTCTCCTAAACCAGGCACCAGATTGAGCATGGCGACTTCCTGAGCCGGGTCCAAAGGATTGTGAGAAAACACTACTCCCGCATAGTCCGGCCTGAGCATGCTTTGAATGATGATGCCAAAACTAAAATCACCTTCAGTTTCGTATTTGAGCTGGCGTACATCCGCGAATGCTTGCAATACGGTGTTGATAGCCGCTGCTAAATCATCTGGCGCTACATTGATTTGAGTATTGAACAAACCCGCGAAGGATTTGTCTTTGCCGTCTTCTACTGCTGCACTAGATCGTACTGCCCAGAGAGAGTCTGCTGAGATGTTATTGTTTTCACGCCATTGGCGAACGATGGATTCCAACTCTTGTTGCTCTTCTAATACTGCTACTAAAGTATCATAGTCTAATACAAAAAATGGCGGCACTCTAAAGCCTTTATCTTGTAGATAGCCTAGTCCCAATGCTTTGGCTCCGTGTTGATCGGGGGTTAGGCTTACTGTCTTGCTGTTTTGGATCATGTAATATATCCTCTGATTCTTCCCCCTGCCCCCTCCAAAGGGGGATATTGCGATGCAAACCGTAGGTTGTCCCCCTTTGGAGGGGGCAGGGGGAGGAATATCAATTAGAAATTCTTTTTTAAACTCGTCGGCCATAAATTACGGCTTAATATGAAAATTATCATTACAGGAGCTACGGGCTCACTTGGTGCTTACCTCGTGCGCTACTTTGCGAAGGCAGGGCATGAGATCATCGCACTAGGCAGAGTAGCTGATCCGCCTCAAAAGCTTTTAGCACTAGCTACTCAATATATACAAGCCGATATTCAAGAGGCGTTTACGCTACCGCAGGCTGATGTTTGCATTCATGCTGCCGCGATGTCTGATGATAGTGGGAGTCGAGATGATTTTTATAAGGCCAATGTAGTGGGGACACAAAATGTACTGACTGCGGCTAAGAACTGCTCGACTTTTGTGCAAGTCTCTTCTAGTTCGGTTTACTATCCATCAGACGAGCCGTTGCGCGAAGCGGATGCTGGCAAACCTGCCTTAGACAAACTCTCTAATTACGGTTGGTCAAAACTTCTTTCTGAGCGTGAGGTCGAGCAAACCACTCATTTTGATCGTGCTTTCATTTTACGCCCGAGAGTGCTTTATGGGCCGGGCGATAAGATGATCATGCCTCGTTTGATGCGGATGGTCAAAAACGGAATTTTCAATTGTCCGGGACCGATGGCGATAGCGGTTTCTATGACGCATTATGATAATTTTTGCCAAGCAATTGACGCTTGCTTAGCCTCAGATTTAGTAGGGACGCACACTTTCAATATCGCGGATAAGCAAGAATATCAATTGATCGAAGCTTCGAGGCTGATATTGGAGGCAATTTATGGTCGCCGCCTTGCGGAACGCCGGATCCCCGTTGCGCTGGTAAAATTATTGGGACGATTACACTTGGCAGGACTATCTCCGCTGCTGGTAAGGGCCTTGACCAAACCAATGGTCTTGGATCAATCTGCGATAGCAAAAGCTACTGGATATGAGTCTAAGCGTTCTCTGCAGGAGAGCCTAGCCGAAATCTCAACTTGGATCGAACAGGTCGGCGGCCCAGCAGTATTGGCTAAAGCGGATAGAAGCCTGCCTTGGTTGTAAAAACAAGCAATATTTTAGTCCTTTGTGAGCAAATCAGACAAGTGAACGAACAAACATTAGACGCAGCCTCTTTTCGGCTCCATGCCCATAAAATGGTGGATTGGATAGCTGATTATTTAGAGGAGATAGAGCAATATCCTGTCAAGGCTCAAGTAGAAGCTCGTGAAGTATATAATCAACTGCCCCCAAGCGCTCCCCAAGAAGCGGAGTCAATGGCGGCCATTTTTCAAGATTTTCAAGACATCATTTTGCCGGGCATTACGCATTGGCAGAGCCCCAATTTCTTTTCTTATTTCCCTGCCAATAGTTCGTATGCATCGCTGCTAGGTGAAATGCTCACAGCTACGCTTGGTGCTCAGTGTATGATTTGGGAGACTTCTCCTGCGGCGGCTGAATTAGAAGAGCGAGTGATGAATTGGCTGCGTGAGATGATTGGTTTGCCGGAAGCATTTTCGGGTGTGATCCAATCGACAGCTTCCGATGGGACCTTGATTGCAATCCTGACGGCCCGTGAAAGGGCAAGCAATTTCCAAGTCAATCAAACTGGACTGAGACAGCATCCTCAATATAGAGTTTATGCCTCCGGCCAAACGCATAGTTCCATTGAAAAAGCGGTAAAAATCGCAGGCTTAGGTCGGGAGAACTGTGTATATGTGGCTGTAGATGATGACTTTGCTATGGACCCTGCTGCTTTGCGTAAAACCTTGCAAGCAGACCTTCAATCAGGTTTGAAGCCGCTTTGTGTGATAGCGACCTTGGGTACGACGAGCTCTACTGCAATAGATCCTTTAGAACCGATAGCCAAAATCTGTGAAGAATATGGTGTCTGGCTGCATGTTGATGCCGCCTATGCGGGCAATGCTTTAATATTGCCGGAGTATCGAGATTGGATCAAGGGGGTTGAAGGGGTCGACAGCTTTGTTTTCAATCCACATAAGTGGTTGTTCACCAATTTTGATTGTACTGCCTATTTTGTGCGTTCTGAGGAGCAGTTGATCCGCACTTTTGAAATCTTGCCAGAATATCTCAAAACCCGCAATGATAAGATCGTCAATAACTATCGTGATTGGGGAATAGCATTGGGCAGGCGTTTTAGAGCACTTAAGCTATGGTTTGTGCTGCGCAATTTTGGGGTGAAGGGTTTGCAAGATAAACTGCGCCTTCATATGCAACTTGGGCAGTGGCTCAAAGAACAAGTGGAAGCGCATGCTGACTTTGAGTTATTAGCACCGGTTCCGCTGAATTTGGTGTGCTTTCGCTATCAACCAAACGAGGCGTTGACCGAAGGGCAACTGACCCAACTCAACCAAAGCATCGTGCAAAGGCTCAATGATAGTGGCAAAATATACCTGACGCATACCAAACTTAATGGTGTTTATACCATTCGATTGGTAGCTGGACAAACTCAGGTAGAACAAAGGCATATTGAAACTGCTTGGGAACTGATTCAGAAAACTTCCAAAGAAGCGTTCCATGAAATGGATTGATCCCAAGACCTATAAACGGGCTAAGCATTTTGCCTTTTTCAACGGCATAGACTATCCGCATTTTAATGTCACTGCGATGGTCGATATTGCCTACTTATTGCCTTGGGCGAAGGAAAATGGGTTTTCTATCTTTCGAGCCATCTTATATTTTGCCTGCCGAGCGGCGAACGATATCCCTGAGTTCCGCCAGCGGATCAGAGACGGAAAAATCGTCGAACATGAAAGCGTGCACCCTTCTTATACTTCAATGACGGATGAGGGCGTATTTAGCTTTACAGATGTTCAGTATGCGGCGGATATGAAGCAGTTTTTTGCTAATTGTGAGGCCCAAGAAGCGATCGTAAAGGGAGAGGCTAGTTTAGAGGATGAAGCCCATCGTGATGATTATTTGTTTGTGAGCAGCTTGCCTTGGATACATTTTACCAGCTTTGTGCATCCGGTACATATCAGTGGCTTAGACTCTGTACCGCGCCTCACTTGGGGTAAATACCAAAAAGAAGGAGAACGCATTGCGCTCCCCTTCTCAGTACAAATTCATCATGCCTTAGCGGATGGTTCCCACGTCGGCGAATATTTTAGACTGTTACAGGCATATTTTGATGGCCTGTAGCAGCGGCTTGCGAGCCGCTGCTACCTATTGATTTGCAGCAAGCTGTTGCTACCTACTTAGGATCCAATACATCATTGATAAAGTGGATGACACCATTGGTAGCTTGGATATCTTGTAAGATAAAGGCTACTGAGTCATTGATCGAAAGACTAAAATCACCCGCGATTTTTAGGCTATCACCTTGTAGGGTTTTGAAGTAGGTGATGGTGAATGCATCTGCCATTACTTCTTTGCGCACATTACCCGCAAGGAGGTGGAAACGAATGATTTTACGCAATTCATCATCGGTCAAATCATCCAAATCTTTTAGGCCACTGGTGTCGTCAAACCAAGAATCAAAAGCAGCGTCAGTCGGTAGGAAGATTGTATTAGGAGTTCCATTGATCAATTCTCCTTTGAGATTGAGACGATCAACAGCATCCAAAAAGATTGAGAAAGCGTCGTTGTCTTCGAGTAGCTCATAGAGATTGGGCGTTTCGAGTACTTGATCAATGACGTGGATAAAGCCATTTTTGGCTTCAATATCAATTTCAGTAAAAGCGACATCTCCATTGACCCTAAAACCATCATTGGTAAACTCTAGCAGTATCGCTAGAAAATTACTATCAGGAGATTCATAAGCAGGTGAGATGAAGTATCCACTACTGAGTAGATCTGTTGATGTTTTCCCTTGTTGAAAGTGATATCTAAGAGTTTGCTCTAAGCGATCTTGAGGAATATCTGCGATAGAGGCATAATTGTTAAGGTCTAACCATGATTGAAACACATTGTTGGTTGGTACCATGACCGTAAAAAAGAGGGTACTCATGTCCTCAACAAAAGGGGTACGGTCCAATGCTTCGACGAACATGCTAAATTCAGCTCTTGCTTGCATAGTCTCATAGAGATTGGGCAATTTTTCTGACGGATCGCGGAGCAAACAAGCTGGCATAATCAAGCTGGCAGCCAGTACCAAGGAAACAAAAAACTTGAATGATTTATATTGATTCATATTCTATGTGGAATTTTTGATTGTTATCGTTCCCAATCATTTATTGGGCTGCAAAATTACTTATAGTTTCGTGCTTTTAGCGAAAAATCGTATTTTCATCTAACGAAAAAAAAGATCAAACTGCTGCCTATGGCTACTCCAAATATTGCAAAAGAAAAATCTGAGTTCCGGAATTACGAAGAAGGTGCATTAGTTGCCGCCGTAAAAGAGCACTATCGCAAGATGCGTAGTCGTCAAACCTATGACTATGTGCAACGCATGAAGCAAAAGTATCTGACTTTTGACAAGCCGATGATGATGTGGGACGCGATGGAAAAACTCAATGCGCTCATCGATGTCAGTGATCCTGATTTAGATTTGCCCAATGTCCAACATCTCGCCCAGTCGGCTGAGGCGATTAGAGCCGATGGCAGACCTGATTGGATGCAGCTAGTAGGTTTGATCCACGATTTAGGCAAAGTGATGTACCTCTTTGGTTCGGATGAGGATGGTACCAGTCAAGCAGAGCAGTGGGGCCTTGTAGGTGATGTCTTTGTGGTGGGAGCGGCCTTGCCGAACGTTTGTGTCTATCCTGAGTTTAATGCTTTGAACCCAGACATGGATGATCCTCGTTACAATACCGAAAAGGGGGTTTACGAAGCTGGCTGTGGGATAGATAATCTCCATTTAGCCTGGGGACATGATGAATACCTATTCAAGGTCCTCGAAAATCATAGCGATAATAAAATCCCAGAAGCTGGCATGGCGATGATTCGATATCATTCCTTTTATCCTTGGCATACCGGCGGCGCCTATAAAGAGCTATTGTCTCCAAAAGACGCTCAATACAAAGATTGGATTATTGATTTCAATAAGTATGATCTGTATACCAAGTCTCCTAAGATCTACGATCTAGATGATTTGAAAGCCTATTATACTCCCATTATGGAGAAGTATCTCGGCAGTGGGCCGATTCATTGGTAATGTTTTAATCAATACTCAGTTGTCCTTACTTAGATCGTGTTTTACCGATCCTGTACGGACTACTGAGTATCATCTTTTGGTTCAGAACTATCTATTCTTCTCTCAAATAAAGCCTCATTGCCTTTAGCGCCTTTGGGTAAAGCGACTGTGGGAATAAATCCAACAAATCGCCAGCCATCTTGGCCTCTCTCATTGATGATTTTGAGATAATCCTCTGTGAATCTGCCAGTCCATGCACTTGCGGTAAAACTGACTACTTCATATTCGTACTTCATTTTCTAGCTTACTTTGGGAAGTGAAGTTGCAAAAACTTATAAAGTTTTTAAATACTCCAATACGGATTTGCGTTCCGACACGGAAAGAGTATCCCCAAACAGATGGCCTTCTTTGCCATATCCCGGAATCTCAGTATTAAAAATAAACTCACCTTTCGTCTTATTTGGGATACTGTACTGCCAGCCTACTTTGTCCCAATCATAGTCCTGCCCACGACCGCTGCGTTCCCATACGATGGGTCTCTGCTTAGAATTGAGTAAGTCTTCCAAAGTCGGCACCGAACCATTATGGAGGTAAGGAGCAGTTGCCCATATACCATCCAAGGGAGGAGCCATATAACCCGCTGATGGCTTTAGTGTTGAATAGGGTGGGGAAGTGGCAAACCAACTTTCATTGTACCATTTAGCTAGGCCAGATTGATAGAGGAAGTAGCGAGCATAAAGCGGATCTGTTTTGATTTCCCCTAGGGGAACGATTTTATTGGGATAAGTTTCGCGTTCACCGTAGGTGCCATGACACTTTTTGCAATGTGTTTCGAAAAGCATTTTGCCCCTTGTCGCTAAGCCTTGGTCAATTGATTTTGGATATTTGGGAGCTTCGAGTGATTGTATCCAAGCTACTACGTCAGCAAACTGTTGTTGGACGTTCCGCGCAGCGGCAGAATCCTTGATCCCCAAGACAGAGGCTTGCATCAGTAATTTGGTAAAATCGCCTCGCCCCATCCCATTATAGTAGATGGCGGCTTTCTTTTTAAGGTGCCACAAGGGTGGAACGTCAGCACCTATATTGAAACTGCTCATTTCAAAGACGGGTTTATCGCTCAATTCAAGGGTGATCGGATCGCGATTTGCCGAACAAGCTTCTTCTAATCGGAAGGCTGTATTTGCCCCTACTTGAGGGGTGCGGATATGTGGGGCTATGGCTTTGTAAAAGTTGCCAAATTCGTAAAAGGCTTCCCACTCTAGAGACTCCTTGCCGAACTTTCTCGCCATCAAAAAGTATAAAGGAGAGGCCGGGACCTTTTCTCTGAAATCTGAAAAGCTATTGCCTAAACCAAAATAGATGCTATCGCCAAAGGGAGAGGCATGGCAGGAAAAACAATTGCCTCCCACGACATTGGTGCCATTGGCATGCTGGAAGGCAGTAAATGTATAATTGAGATTTGCATTGATCCCTTTGCGTTTGAGTACAGTGTCTGGCGTGTTGAGATCGGAGGCCATAAAGCTAAAAGGTACGCCGCTGCCGATATAGTTTCCTTCGGTTAGGTATTGAAAGCCCTTGTTAGGATCTCCTCTTACAATCTTAGGCTTTGTCAAGACCCTGTAAACGGGTTCTTGGGAGGTGCTAGTTTGCTGTAATTGTCTAATCGGCCGCTGGCAAGCCAAAACAATCATAAAAAAAAATAAACAACTGAATAAAATATACTGCTTTCTAAACTTCTGGTTTTCAGATGTTCTACTCATTTATTTAATACGCTTTTGAGGTTTTGGATATGAAAATCTCATGAATATGTCTCGATAACTTGAATACTCCGACAATGTTTATTACTTTACTTGCAACGACACATATATTAGGTAGAGGATAGGGCAGTTCTATTAATATTTACCTTGCTCAATTTAAGATGAAATTTGCCCAGTTCTATCAAGAAGATTCTTTAGGAATAATTACCAATCGGGTCTTCACAGAGCTTTATCGACACATGCTGCGCAATCTACGTGCAGCCGACCTTCCCGTAACACCGGAACAGGTTTCTATTTTGGTTCACCTCTGGCAACAAGAGGGTTTGACGCAACAAGTATTAGCTGACCGAACAGGTCGGGACAATCCTAGTGTCACCCGTTTGGTTGACAATCTTGAAAAGAGAGGTTTAGCTATTAGGCAACCTGATCCCAATGACAGGCGGGCTCGTTTAATTTTTCTTTCACCAGAAGGACGACGACTGTATCGTCCGGTTATGGATGTGGCCAATGAAACCTTGGCCGTAGCCTTGAGGGGATTGCAAGAGAAACAAATTGCTCAATGCACTGCTGTGCTTAAGCAAATTCTGCAAAATATGGGAAAATGATCCTTTCTATTTCCAGAAGTGCTAGACATTCTAGTGTTTTTGGACTAATTTATTTAGTGTTGTAACAAATAACGATACTACTATTCATGACCCAGAATCCTTCGCCAAATGATCTCGGCTCAGGCCATAATATACCCAGCAATCAAGCCCGTAAAGAAGATACGCTATTAGTAGAAATTGCTTGGGAAGTCGCCAATCAAGTAGGAGGGATATATACGGTCATTCGCTCCAAAGTACCCAGTATGTTGGAAAATTGGGGCGATAGGTACTGTGCCGTTGGTCCTTATGTGCATCCCAATGTTTCGGCAATTTTTGAAGATATGGAGCCTGGAGATGATCCTTATGGCCGCGCTGTCCTCAAAATGCGGGAGATGGGTTTCGAAGTTCATTATGGGAGATGGCTGACTGCAGGTCGTCCCAGAGTGGTTTTGCTCAATCCTTTCACTGTATATGACCGTCTCGCTGAAATCAAATATCTCCTATGGGAGCATCACCATATTTCTACTCCCGATGATGATGATTTGATCAATCAAGTGGCAGCCTTTGGCTGGCTCGTAAAAGTCTTTGTCACTCGCTTGGTCGAAGAAGAAATTAATCGTGATCCAGTAATTGTCCATGTACATGAGTGGATGGCAGGTACGATCATCCCCGAAATCAGAAGGGATAAATTACCTGTAAAGACGATTTTTACGACACACGCCACTATGTTAGGGCGCTATTTGGCGATGAATGATTCTGAATTTTATGAGAATCTGCCTTACTATGATTGGGCTAAAGAAGCGAAACATTTCAATATTGAAGCGCAAATTCAGATAGAGCGTGCTGCAGCACATGGAGCGCATATTTTTTCCACTGTAAGTGAACTCACCGCTCAAGAATGTAAACATCTGATCGGTCGCGAACCCGAAGTTTTGATGCCTAATGGATTGAATATCAACCGTTTTGCGATTCAACATGAAATACAGGTTCAGCACCAAAAATGTAAAGAAGAGATCCATAAGTTTACTATGGGGCATTTTTACCATAGCTATCACTTCGATCTAGATAATACCTTATATTTTTTCACCTCTGGCCGTTACGAGTATCGTAACAAAGGCTATGATATGACGCTTGAGGCTTTAGCTCGCCTCAATTGGCGCATGAAAGAGGCAGGAATCGATAAAACCGTGGTGATGTTTTTTGTTACAAAGCAACCCTTTAGTAGCATAAACCCAGACGTTCTGCACCGCAGAGCCACCCTCAATAAGATGCACGGTACCGTGGACGATATCCGGCAACAAATCGGAGATAGACTTTTTGATAAGTTGCTTGAATCACCAGATACCGGATTTCCTGATGTACGCGATTTTATTGATGACGAACTCAAAATCAAGCTGCGTCGTAACCTTCAATCGTGGAAATCAAATGGATTGCCGTCTATCGTTACGCACAATCTTTATAATGATAGTACGGACGATATCTTACAATTTATGAGAAGTGCCAACCTTCTTAACCATGAATCTGATAAGGTGAAAATCGTCTATCATCCAGACTTTATCAATGGCACTAGTCCACTCTGGGGCATTGAATACGGAGAATTTGTTCGTGGTTGTCACTTGGGGATTTTTCCTAGTTATTATGAACCATGGGGCTATACTCCTCTCGAATGCATGGCGAGTGGTGTGCCAGCAGTTACCAGTGATATGGCTGGTTTTGGTGATTATCTCGAACAAGAAGTGCCTAATCCAGAAGCAGTTGGTATGTATGTCGTCCATCGTCGCAATCGCAGCTTTGATGAAGCAACCAATCAATTAGCAGATTTCTTGTTTTCATTTGTTCAAAATGATCGTAAAAACCGTATTCAACAACGCTATAAGCTAGAGGAAGGCTCCGAATTATTTGATTGGGCCAATTTGACTCGGCATTACGAAAGAGCGTATGATTTAGCCTTAGCGGCACGATAATCGCTTAATCAGTGAAAACACATTAGCTAATTTGGCGAAACGCAAAACTAAAATATGGCGGAGAGGGATATTGTTGCTCCTTTTGATTGGGGCAATGATGTGGACGGAACAAGAATTCAATCTTCGGTCCAGCTTGATGCTATATCTGATTAGGGATACAGAGCTAGATATGTTGCTCTATGCCGATAGCAAAGGCGATTGGGAATCCATTTTCTCCATTTCGAAAGAAGATATCCAAAGTGATTTAGATACGCTTTTTGATGCAGAGGGGCTCTTGCACTACCAATTGCCGATTCATCGGGCTTCTGAGGATTGGCGTGTTTCTGCCGTCAATGCAATGCTGAATTCGCATCTTAATATTCTAGAATTTGACCCCACAAATTTTCGTTTTGAATCGGCCTTTGAACCAGATTTTGAACTGACTACTGTTAGTCAAATCGCTAAATCAAATGATTATAGCTTTTGTATTAATGCCAATTATTTTGATGAAAACGATCGGCCTTTAGGGGCTGTGATTCATCAAGGGAAACAATACAATCGTTTTTTTCCTAATTGGTCAGGCAATTTTTTTGTCAAAAATGGGAAGCCATACTTTGGTCCTAAATCATTACTCGATCAGACTGCGGGAGAAGCCAGCGAACTCCTTCAAACTTATCCTTCTATCATGAAGGATCATCTAGTTTTTGATTATGTCCACCTCAAGTCCAACCCTTATTTTGATGGCAACACCAAAACGTATCGTTCCCTAGCAGGGATGAGAGAAAATGGCCATGTTGTCTGGATCCTATCCGCCGAAGGAGGTATTTTAGATGTTAGAGAGTTGGCTAGTCTGGCGGAAAAATTAGGGCTTCAACATGCTACTTTGTTTGACGGAGGCAGTTCTTTACAATATCAACTTTCTTACCAAGGCCATAGTCTTTCCTTTCACGCTCTTAGCGAACGCTTTAGTCTGTCGTCCCTAGTTCCCCAATTAGGCGTGGTACATCCTCCAGTGTACTTAGGCGTTACCGCCAAATAGACTCAACCGTAATTTCCTCCGCTTAGGTGGAAATTTGGGCGGTAAGGACATTTTTCCTAACTAATAAGGAGATTAAGGCTTAGTTTTCGCTCATTCAAAGTGTCAACAATTCAATCACTCAATAAATAATCAATATGGTAGCGATAGACCCTAGCATTCAAGCAAAGGCTAACGAATGGCTCAACAGCTCAATCGACGATGACTCCAAAGCGGAAATCAACCGCATGCTCAATAGTGACAATAGCGACGAAATAGTCGATTCATTTTATAAAGATCTAGAATTTGGTACTGGTGGTTTGCGTGGTATCATGGGAGTTGGCTCCAATAGAGTTAACAAATACACCATTGGCAAGGCTACTCAAGGTTTTTCCAATTACCTCAATCAAACCTTTCCGGGCGAAGAAATTAGTGTTGCAATTGCCTATGATAGTCGTAACAATAGCCAGTACTTTGGCGAAGTTACTGCATCCGTTTTTTCAGCCAATGGGATTAAAGTTTACCTCTTCGAGGAACTTCGCCCCACGCCTGAATTATCTTTCGCAGTGCGCTATTTAGGTTGTAAAGGCGGGGTTGTACTCACGGCTTCTCACAATCCTAAAGAGTACAATGGTTACAAAGCCTATTTTGATGATGGGGGTCAGGTAACGCCTCCCCATGACAAAAATATCGTAACAGAGGTCTCTAAAGTATCGCTTGATACTATCAATTTCAATGCTGACGATAGCAAAATCGAGCGTATCAGTACCTTGATTGATGAGCCATACCTAGAGAAGATCATGACCAATGTGGTTACGCCAGAGGCAATCAAAAATCAACATGATCTAAAGATTGTCTTTTCTCCGATTCACGGAACGGGGGGAACTATGGTGCCGCCGATCTTAAAGAAATTAGGCTTTACTGAGGTACATTCTGTGCCAGAACAAAGCGTCCCTGATGGCAATTTCTCGACCGTCATCTACCCCAATCCTGAAGAAGCTGAAGCGATGAGCATGGCGCTCAATATGGCCAAGGAAATGGATGCCGATCTAGTGATGGGGACTGATCCAGATTCGGACCGTGTGGGTATTGGTGTCAAAAATCATCATGGCGAGTGGCAGTTGCTCAATGGCAATCAGGCTGCGAGTTGTATGATCTATTATCTCCTCAAAGCACGTCAAGACAAAAACCTCTTAGATGGCAAGCAATATATCTGTAAGACTATTGTTACTACAGACTTATTGGATGCTATGGCCGAGCGCTTTGGAGTAGATTGCTATAATGTGCTGACTGGATTTAAGTATATCGCCGAAAAAATCAAAGAACTCGAAGGTCAAAAAGAGTTTATCGGCGGTGGCGAAGAGAGCTATGGCTATTTGGTCAATGATTTTGTTCGCGACAAAGATGCTATCATTTCATGTGCGATGTTGGCAGAAGTAGTGGCTTGGGCCAAAGACAAAGGAATCACACTCTTCGACCTATTGATGGAGATCTACCAGCAATATGGAATGTATCGTGAGGATTTGACTTCAATCAAACGTACGGGCAAAAAAGGCGCTGAAGAAATTCAGGAAATGATGGCCGAATTGCGTGCTAATCCTCCTGCATCTATCGCTGGCAGTAAAGTGGTTCGTATGCGCGACTACAATACTTCTATTGAAAAAAATCTTGCAGACGGTACTGAGAGCGCAATTGACTTCCCTGTCTCCAATGTTCTACAATTTATGGCTGAGGATGGTAGCAAGGTTTCTGCTCGTCCTTCCGGTACTGAGCCCAAGATTAAATTTTACTTTAGTGTGCAAGCTCCGATGGCTGAGAAATCAGATTTTGATGCCGTTTATGCACAACTTGGGGATAAAATTGACGCAATTATTGCAGATATGAACCTGAATTAAAGGCCATTTTTCTTAGCTTTACTCTCAGACTAATACTACATGCTACCACAGGTGCTAATGTTGGGCTGGGAGTATCCTCCATATATCAATGGAGGGTTAGGAGTGGCTTCTCATGCATTGGCCGAAGCACTTGAACGCTTCGTCAATCTTAAAGTTATTTTACCAAACGCACAGGGGATTCCCGCTGGTGCTCCTACCATCCTAGGCTTAGATCAGCTTTCAGGTGGAGGATGGGAGGCTCAGCAGGCATCCTCTTTGCGTATTCCTGTAGAGTTACGTGCTTATGCAGGAGCTGCTGATAAGGATGTCCAAGGGCTTTATAGCGGCAATTTGCTCAAGAAAGTAGCTCACTATGAGACTTTGGCTCGTCGTATCGCTCGTAGCGAACGCTTTGACTTAGTGCATGCGCATGATTGGATGACTTTCCCCGCAGCGATAGGGATCAAAAGGGAACGCCAAAAACCAGCTGTTTTACACGTTCACTCTTTGGAGTATGATCGTAGTGGGAGTGGCCCTGATGCTCCTAATTGGATCTATGAGATCGAAAAAGAAGCTTTTAAGGAAGCTGATTTGATCATCCCCGTCAGTGAATATACCAGCGATATTTTGGAGAAGGTATATGAAGTCCCTAAAGCCAAAATATTCCCTGTTCACAATGCCATCGTTCCGCGAAAAGCGGTCCGTCTTCCTAAGCCCTTCCCTGAGAAATTAGTAGTGTTTATGGGGCGTATTACGGGACAAAAAGGGCCTGAGAAATTTCTCAATGCCGCTCTCTTAGTATTGGAGCATTTTGATAAAGTTCGCTTTATGATGGCAGGACAAGGCGACCAACGTGAAGTCTTGATGCGCCTCGCCGCAAAAGCACGGATTGGAGATCGTTTCCATAGCATGGGGTTTCTTTCTGCTTCTGAAAAACAGCGGATGTTGGCCATGGCAGATGTTTTTGTCATGCCTTCCATGTCAGAGCCTTTTGGCTTAGTCGCCTTAGAAGCGGCTCAAATGGGGGTGCCATGTGTGATCTCTAAACATTCGGGAGTGCATGAAGTTCTGCCTGCAGCAATCAGTATTGATCCTGAAAACTTAGGCGAGCTGACGCATTATCTACTTTCACTACTGAAGTATCCGACCCTTGGTCGAGTGATGGTAGAGAGACAAAAACAAAATTTGCTTGGCCTCGATTGGGAAAAAGCCGCTATGAAAATTGTTACTGCTTACAGAAATAGATTGTAGGTCCTACTTGAAACTTCTGTATTCAACATTCATTATTTTAAATTTATATGCCTTCGGTTTGCCTATATTTTCAATTGCATCAACCTCAACGTCTGAGTAATTACTCTGCGCTTGATATTGGTCGCTCTTTGTCCTATTTCGATAAGCGGATGAATCGGCAGTTATTGCACCAAGTTGCAGACCGATGCTATTTGCCTGCTAATCGGGCAATCCTAAATCTGATTAAGGAGCATGATGGCGACTTTAAGGTGACTTTTTCTATTAGCGGCACCTTATTAGATCAGTTTGAATCTATGCGTCCGGATGTATTGCGAAGCTTTGAAAGCTTAGCCGAAACGGGCTGTGTAGAGTTTTTAGCCGAAACGTATAATCATTCTTTGGCTTTTGTCTATAGTCGCGAAGAGTTTTTTAGACAGGTAATCCTACATAAAGAAAAAGTCTGGCAACACTTTCGCCAAGATCCTCTGGTGTTCCGTAATACGGAACTCATCTACAACAATCAGCTAGCTTACTTTGTCCGCCAAATGGGTTTCAAAGGAGTGTGTACGGAAGGGGTAAAAGGCCTGATGAAAGGAGGAAATCCTAATTATTTATTTCGTCCACCAGATCTGCTCAATATGAGTTTGTTCCTGCGTAATGCAAAACTATCAGACGATATTGGTTTTCGTTTTGAAAATATTGCGGATCAAAGTACCCTGAGTCCATTAGCATTTGCCGATGAAATCCATTCACAACAAGGAGAAATTGTCAATCTGTTTTTAGATTATGAAACCTTCGGTGAACACAAAAAAGCCGAGACAGGTATCCTCGGGTTTCTCAAAGCATTTCCTAAGGCAGTCTTAAGAGATAAGCAATGGACTTTTAAAACGCCTACTGAGTTGGTGCGTTCGCTAACAGCGAGAGATACCTACAGCGCTTCAGACTATATCTCATGGGCTGACGAAGCTCGAGACTTATCTGCTTGGAGGGGAAATGCGCTCCAGGAAGAGGCGCTGCATAAAATCTATGAATTAGAAAGTGTGGTATTGGCTACTCGTGATCAAGATTTGATCCAAACTTGGTCTTTATTACAGGCCTCCGACCACTTTTACTATATGGACATCAAAGAGGGCCCTGATGGGGAAATACATGATTATTTCCGTCCCTTCCCCACGCCTTATGATGCCTATCTCGCTTTCATGAATGTAATCGCCGATTTTCAATTGAAACTACAAAATGTTAGTCGCTGATAGCGGTTCTACTAAAACCGAGTGGCGTTACTGCCAAAATGGGAAGGTAAGACAGTGGGTTCGTACTCAAGGTTTTAATCCCAGTACAACTCCTATTAGCCAATTACAATCCGAATTGAAGCAAGTCGCCAAGGCTAACGAATGGGAAGATGTACAGGAAATTTGGTTTTATAGTACTGGCACAGGAACCGAATCTCGAAAAGCTGACTTACAGATCGCTTTGCAACAAGCTTTTCCTCAGGCTGAAATTCGAGTGATGGATGATTTGGTAGGAGCCGCACGTAGTACTTTGCGAGAGGAGGGAGTGGTCGCGATTCTCGGAACGGGTTCAAATGCAGCTCGCCATCACGAAGGCCAGATTGTCGCCCGAAATGGTGGATTGGGTTATTTGATTGGCGATGAAGGCTCAGGTGCTGATCTTGGGAAACATCTCCTGAAAGCAGTCTTGGAAAAGCGTTTGCCGCAGGAAGTGAGAAGATTTCTACATCAAAAAGAAGGAATGTCTCCTGAAGAGTTGCTACGGGTTATCTATCAAGCCCCTCGTCCACATCTACGTCTCTCCCAATTGGCCCCCTATTATCAAGATTTGCTAGCGATAGCACCTGTACGGGAATTGCTCCTAAGTAGGTTTTTGTTTTTTCTTCAAGCTAGTGTACTTCCATTAATAGGCGATGCCGAACTCCCAATTGATACTATCGGTTCGATAGGATTTCACTATCAAGGAGTATTTGCCAAAGCTTGCCAGCAACTAGGCCTACCGTCCGGAAAAGCCATTCTGCAACCCGTTGAAGCCTTAGCTACCTACCATATTAGGGCTTAATGCCGCGAAAATTAGTACCACTTCATATAATGATGCGACTATAACGGTATATGAGCCGTTATTAGAGGCAAAAACTACCCTTATGCATAGGATATTCAAATCACTTTTTGCTTTTGGATTGGGAATTTTCCTTTCCCAATCTCTCTTTTCCCAAGTCGTTTCAGTGGACCCGATTTTCCCTACCGTAGAGGATACTGTTACGATCACCTTCGCCGCTGATGAAGGTAATGGAGAATTAGTGGGAGTAAGTCCTGTCTTTGGTCATATGGGCTTGATCACGAGTACAAGCACTAGTCCTTCCGATTGGAAATATGTTCAAGGAAACTGGGGAACGGCGGACCCTAATACACTGATGACTGATATTGGGAACGAAGAGCATGAAATCCGGGTGCATATCCGATCCTTTTATGGCGTTCCCCAAGGGGAGACGGTAAATGAACTCTCCTTTGTATTTCGAAATGCTGATGGTTCAAAAGTGGGTAGATCCGCAGACGGATCAGATATCTACTATCCTGTATATCAGGCAGGCGCCCTAAATGTCGCTTTCCTTACGCCAAACGAATATTCTATTCTTGAGCAAAATGATCAACTTCCTGTTGAGATAGCATCTTCCGATTCAGCGGGATTGACACTTCTACTTAACGGAACTCAGATCGCTCAAGGCAATGGCAAAAGCCTTTCCTATAATCTAACTGCTGGGGCTCCTGGTAATTATAGCTTGAAGCTAATTGCTGATAATGGCACAACTACCAAAGAAGACTCTATTGGTTTTACGGTAAGAGGGCCCATCAATGTCCAAGATCCTGCTGTCGGTATCGAAGCGGGTATCAATTACCTCAGTGATACAAGCGTAGTTTTAGCGCTCTACGCACCGGGAAAAAGTTTTGTCTACGCAGTAGGTGATTTTAGTAACTGGCTTACAAGCGCAGATTACTTTATGAATCAAAGCGTCGATGGTAATCTTTGGTGGGTACAAATCAATGGCTTGACTCCCGCTGAAGAATATGCTTATCAATATCATGTTGACGGTACTTTGGAGGTCGCTGATCCTTATTGCGACAAAGTGCTTGACCCTTGGAATGATTCTTTTATTCCGCCGAGTGTATATCCTAATCTCAAAGCGTACCCTGTTGGAGCGAATGATATTGTATCAGTCTTTCAAACAGCTCAGACTCCATACCTTTGGCAAACGAATAACTATACGCGGCCTGATCAGAGCGAACTCTATATTTACGAACTATTAATCCGAGACTTTGTCTCAGCGCATGATTATAAGACGGTACTTGATTCATTGGATTATCTACAAAAACTAGGAGTCAACGCGATTGAATTGATGCCAATAATGGAGTTTGAAGGCAATAGCAGCTGGGGTTACAATCCCTCCTACCTTTTTGCAGTAGATAAGTATTATGGGACGAAGAATGACTTTAAAGCCTTTGTTGATTCTTGCCACGCACGTGGGATTGCGGTAATTATGGACATGGTCGTCAATCATCATTTTGGTCAATCGCCCTTAGCTCGCTTATATTTTGATGGTGCTACTGGCAAACCTGCTGCTGATAATCCTTGGTTTAATCAGGATGCGACTCACCCATTTAATGTCGGCTATGATATGAATCACGAAAGCCCGGCTACTAAGGAATATGTAGATCGAATTCTGCGCTATTGGGTGGAGGAATATAAAGTAGACGGCTATCGTATGGACCTTTCCAAAGGCTTTACCCAAACGAATTACGGCGGAGACGTGGGCGCTTGGAGTAGTTATGATGCGGGCCGAGTCGCCATTTTGAAGCGGATGGCGGATTCTTTATGGTCAGTTGATCCCGCATCCTATTTTATCCTAGAGCATTTTGCGGCGAATAATGAAGAAAAAGAATTGGCTGAATATGGGATGATGGTATGGGGTAATATGACTCATAATTATGCTGAAGCCTCTATGGGATATATTAGCGGTTCCAATTTTTCTGGCATCTCTCACCAAAATCGTGGATGGAATGCACCACATTTAATAGGCTATATGGAAAGCCACGATGAGGAACGGATGATGTATAAAAACATCCAGTTCGGCAATGCTAGCGGCAACTATAATACCAAAAATCTGGAAACTGCTCTTGCAAGAATCGAACTCTCAGCAGCTTTCTTTATTCCCTTGCCCGGCCCCAAGATGATCTGGCAATTCGGCGAATATGGATATGATTTTAGTATTGACTTCAATGGTAGAGTAGGAGAGAAGCCTATCCGCTGGGATTATCTACAAAACCCCTATAAGTTTAAGCTCAATAAAGTTTTTCAAGCCCTTGGCGAACTCAGAAATAGTCATCCAGTATTTCATACTTCAGATTTTAGCGTAATCGCTGGGGGAGCATTCAAACGCATCCACCTCAACGATCCCACGATGAACGTTACTATCATAGGCAACTTTGAAGTAGTTGATGTCGCAGGTAATCCCAACTTTCAGCACACAGGGATGTGGTACGATTACTTTAGCGGCGATAGTATTGATGTTACTAATGCCACGGCTGACATTAGTTTAGTTGCTGGTGAATATCATATTTACACTGACCTAAGGCTGACACAGCCTGATGTAGCTTTGTCTAATGAAGATGTTTTGTCTCATCCATTGAGCTTAGAAGCATATCCAAATCCTTTTTCAGAGCAAGTGGTGGTATCGTTCGCCTTGGCGAAAAGTGAAAATGTGACAGTGGATATCATCAATAGCATGGGGCAAGTCGTAGCGGTTCTCGCCCTTGGCGAACGCTTTGGTCCAGAGCCCAATCAACTGTTTTGGAATGGAAAAAATAGTGCTGGAATGCCATTGAGTGAGGGGATCTACTTTGTCCGTATCCAAACTCAATCCGGAGTGGTTGATACTCAACGAATCCTATTGCAAAAGTAGGCGGATACCTAACTAAACAATACAGATAATATTTAGGCGTAATATATGCAGGGGATAGGTTCTAGTTTAGAACTTATGCCCTGCGTTATTTTTAGTAACACATGGCGTTGCCTTACGTAACAAAGCTGTGTAAATTGTGCTTATGAATGATCCGAAGCAGGAAGGTGTAGATATCGATGATGTTTTCGATGAAGTGTCTGGTTTTCAGGCGGATACACCTCAAACTCCTTCTACTCCAATCGTAGACCCCACGCCTTCTAGCCCACCGCCAGAAGAACCACCCATTACTCAAAAGAGTAAGAAAAAGGGTTTGTTTAGCGATAAGTATAAAATCCCTCGGCGGATTTTTCTCGCCCTAGTAATAATACCCACAGTCTTCGTTTTGGGCTTTTTGTTTTATGTATCCTTTGATCTGCCCCCGATGGCAATCATCGAAAACCCCAAATCTGATCAATCTACTCAATTGATTTCCTCAGATGGGGTAGTGCTACAAAAATATTATTCGCGTGAAAATAGAGTTAATGTCTCCTTAGATGAGATTTCCCCTTTTGTAGTTGATGCCTTGATTGCAACGGAAGATGTACGTTTTCGCCAGCATTCGGGAGTAGATCCGATGTCCTTTTTTACCATTTTATATGAATTGGTAAAGTCTGGTGATGTACGTGGTGGTAGTACGATCACAATGCAGTTAGCGCGAAACTTATATCAAGAAGTGGGTAATCAAAGTCTTTATGTGCGTAAGCCTAAAGAATATTTGGTTTCTGCTTATTTGGAGAGGCGTTTTACGAAGGAAGAAATAATAGCAGCCTATCTAAATACAGTCAATATCTATGGCAATTCTTATGGTATTGAGACGACTGCAAATCGCTTATTTGATAAAAGTGCAAAAGAACTCAGCCTTGAAGAATCAGCTCTGAT
>JBGCFA010000287.1:0-24287 GCA_045106675.1 Bacteroidia bacterium | reverse complement strand
CACCGTATGGGTCAACTCATGGGCCAGCAAATGTTGGCCATCACTGCTATCAGGATTGTAATTGCCTTCATTGAAGTAGATATCGGAACCATGCGTAAAAGCCTTGGCATTGAGATCATTGCTCATTTGGGCAGCCTCACTGTCATTATGCACTCTCACCCCACTCAGATCAGCTCCCATCGCCTCTCCCATCGAGGATTGCGTATCACTTGGCAATGGACTACCGCCTCCCTTGGAGCTACTTAGTTGACTCTCTAGCGAGGGACTAGGACTTGGACTATCGCCTTCGGCGGAACGCTGAATCGAATCATCACTCTCAAAGATGGGTTTGCGTTGGGTCTCTAAGTCGGAGCCTTCTTCCTCTTCGCTCTCTTTCTTCTGGATTTCTTCTTCGGTACTAGAGGTCTTTGCTTTGGGTTGAATAGACGTTCCTACATTCGAACTGGCAGACTCAGCCCCGATAGCGTTTGGAGTCGAACTTCCGGACTCCCCCACTCCACCGCTCCCCGATTTCGGATTACTCAATTGCTCGACTACTCGATCGGCCGTCTGCTCTGCTTCCTTTTCGTAGGCATCATCTGCGCTACCAACTTTGAGTTTGGCTTGTGCGCCAGATCCCTTAAAAAATGCTTCGGGCTCAGTCTCTCGTTTGCCGAATGAGGCGTATCTCCCTTGCTTTTGAAAGAAAGGGGAAGACGAGTCTTGATGCCGCGTCTGGCTGGCCGTGCTTTTGGGTTCTGCCGTTTTCATCAGTTCCAATCCACCATTATAGGGTCAGGCATCCACGGTAACTTGACGATACCGATGGACCAAGGCAATCGATCTAACAAAATATCTATCGTTTGGCGCTCTATTAGCAGGCGCCATTTTCCACTTTTCAAGCTTAGTTTGCCGGGTCGCTGTAAGAAGCCTTCTCGCAAACTATCATTCGAAACCTCTCCCAATGCACCCCAATTTTTGATGACCGCAGCGAGGAGATTATCTGCTTCTTCAGCATCTTCTAGTGATAGTTCCTGCCGTACATTTAAGGGATGATTGAGGGCCAATCCACAAAGGATTTTGGCTAAAGTCAATTTGTATTCTGGAGCTTGGCGTTCGCCAAAGGCGAGATAATGCAAACTCAAGACCGCTTGCTCTTGGGATCTCAAATCCACAAAGGCTCCATTTTTCACCCAGCCCAGATTTTGCCAAAAACTACTAAGGTAAGCATGGCATAATATCACCCCCGCATGATTGAGAAAATGGTTTTGATCACTTAATAAAAAAGCGGGTTCGGCTTTTTGAGCGGGTGAACTTAGCTCTAATGCTAGCTCGTCCTCATCTAATCTCTCCGCATCAATCTCTCCTGATTCTCGTTTACTTAAAAATTTAGTCTCTAGCGAGTCTCCTATCTGATCGGGCTTAATATTATCTTCTTTCTTACTGCCAGTAAATTCATCTTCCGTATCTCCTGCTTCATGGGATGATTCTGTTAGAGATGATTTTTTACTAATAGCGTCGGACTCTTGAGTACTTATCGACTCTCTTTCAGAGTGAGTATCGGTTTCGGTCTTTTCGTTTTCTGGTTTTGACGAGTCTTGAACTGCGGCTTCGCCGAACGCTTGGTTCAATTCTTCGGCCTCTATTGCTGCGGTTTTATCTTTCGCTAAAGCAGCGTTTGGTTCATCTGAAACCTCTGCTTTGGGGTTTATTGCTTTTGTAAGCGAAGCACGAAAAGACTCTGCTTCCGGGATTAGCGTTGAAATGTCTTGCCAAAAACTCGTTTCTATCCTCGGCAAGGCTTGGCTTAGCCACACTAGATTTTTTTGTTCCCAATCCGTAAGTGTTGGCTTAGTAGCCAACAACAAAATCTGCTCTACTTGAAACTGCCAAAACTCGCTTTCCAATCGATCAAAGTGATGGCCTCTAGAAAATGTCTTTTCAGTGTCGAGCGTCCCTTTCGTGATCGCTACTTGAAGCATTTCCCAAAGTTTAATAGCGCGGCCCGTAAGATCCGATTCATGAATTTTCAAGACTCCCTCCACAAATTCTTGCTTCATCTGTAAGCAAAAGCGACGCAAAGCGATGGGCCTTTTTTGTAACAGATGGATTAAGTTTTTGCGGATAGTAGGATTGGATTCAATCGCCGAAAGCAATGCACTTTCAAGATCATCTGGCAATTGCTTGGCGTACCAAGGCAAAGTACCCTTAATCAAAAAATGAGACCACAGTTGCCAAATCCCTAAATCCCCTTTAGGAGATTCTGGATCTATACTGATTTTGACAGATTCTTGCGCTTGTAATGCTGAGGCTAAGCGTTCCGCAAGGCGGTCCAAACTCAAAGCAGAAAAAAGCTCGTCCTCATTCAAGACACCCAAATCGAGCTCAATGCGATCTATCTGCCATGACTCATCCTCACTCACCCATTGATCTAAAACGCTGGACATCTGCGGCAGCATCTCTTGTTGAAAAAAATTGCTCATCCGTTCCTGTAAGCCAAAAGCAGCCCTTTCATCGCCTTGAAGCGACAATTCGATCTGCTGACTTTGGATGAGATGGTTCATCAGGTTCTATTTTTTCATTAATGCTTCTAGGCTATTGAGGCGTTCGGCCTCCACTAAAGGTTTCATTTCCTGCGGATTCCAGACTGATTTCAGCGCCTTCAAATCGACTTTTTGAGCTTTGAGTAATTTGATAATGGCAGGCCACTCCGCTAATGATTGAGCACTAGGCGCGATCAAAGATTGATCTAAACCAAAACTGATGGCTTGATAGAGCAAAGGGAGATAGTCTGGGTATGATTTACTTGTTTTTTTCTTGAGTGGATATTGAAAGAGAAAA
Source organism: Bacteroidia bacterium (assembly GCA_045106675.1). Lineage (GTDB taxonomy): Bacteria > Bacteroidota > Bacteroidia > J057 > J057 > JBCAWW01. The sequence continues at coordinate 21,467 of JBGCFA010000287.1, read as the reverse complement.
TCCACGAATGCTTTGATCTCAGTCGGTGAAGCGAGAGAACTAAACAAAACTTCAAGGCGTTTATAACTACCCGATTTGAGGACGTTTTTGTTTTCTATTCCTTTGAGAAATGCTTGATGCGTCGCTAATCTTTGACGGATCAGTCGCGTTTTTTCTCTCTTGCTTAAGACAGGCGTTTCTGCTTGAACTTTTGCTTTCGGCTTTGCTTTAGCCTCTTTCTTGGGTTTTGTTTTTGCTTTTGCCTTAGTTTCTTTTTTGGGTTTTGCTTTAGCCTTTGGCTTGGATACTGGCTTAGCGGCTGCCCTTTGTGGTGCAGGTCCTAAAGAACGCGTTTGCATGCTAGGAAACTGTTCGTCAGGAATTTCTTCAAATCCTCCCGAACCATCTTCTAATTGTCGCTCTTCATCTGTAGGTTCTTTACAATATTTTTTCTCCAAAAATGCGCGTGTACATTCATCCAAGGCTCGCATACTGCTATCTGCTTGATCAGTGCCACAAACCTTAGTTTGCTTGAGGGCTTTTAACCACAGGCGATAGTCAGCCTCAAATTCGCACATTTGCTGAGGAGGTAACCAGCATATTTTAAAGGCCATATGCGCCGGAGCATAAGCATTGAGTTCGTCCAAGAGTAGCTCTCGAAAGTTTTCAAACTGGTATCTGTATGACCACTTGGGCAAAACCAGCGTTCCCCAAAAGGAGAGAGGATCTAAAAGTGGGACATATTTGTCCGTATCATTCGGTTCTTCGGGATTGTTGGGTTCTCCAATATTTGCAGGGATACATTCGCATTCACCTGGCTCTAGATCAGGTATATGACTCACTTCACAGCCTTTGATCGCTTCAAAACCATGCAAGCCAGAAAGGCAATCGTCTAATCGTGAAGTGGTACGGGGGCGGAAAAGAATATGCTCCATTAGGTGGAAACCTTCGGCATTGAGGCAGGCATATGCTTGCTCCACTAATTGAGTCGCAGCCTCAAAAGTATCCAAGGTCATCGGATAGTTAGCCACCTCTTGACCAGCAATCAAACCGACAATCCGATATGGTCCACAATCACTATCCTGCGTGGCTTTGACAATGCTATGATCTCCCCAATTTGACTGAATCGCTTGTTGCCGAATTTGGCAAAAGGAATTATAATCCAAAAGAGCCTGTTTTTTAGCCTCTTCATCGCTGCCATAATCAACAGCAGAATAGGGTTTTCGACTCCGCCACGCCAAACGGCTACTATCACCATCAGCTGCATAAATATAGAAACGATAGTTACCGAGCGTCTCCGCACTAATAATTACGGATTCATTTTGATATATATCAGATGGCGAATTGAGTAAATCATAGGATAGCTGAGTATAGGCTGGATTTTGCACTAGCCATTGTAGGCGTTGATCACGATCCTCAGGCTGCTGAAACGACTCAGGATGCTCCACTAATTGATGCCCATCGGTCCCAACAGATACCCGATAGCTATTGAGCGTATAGTCCCAATAGATCAAATAATTGGTTTTGATCCCACCGTATCGTCCCAAAGTAGCAACCCCAAGCTTACGGCTATAATTAGAATTTTCGGAAGGGCCTGCATGCCAAACTTGGTCTATATCGCCATGCCGAACGCTGCTCTCCAATAAGACTTCATAGATAGCACAGTAGCTAGGCACTGATTTGGGATCTGTATCTTCTCCCCTAGTCGGGAACGCTTCCGTTTGCACTTTGGATCGTGCTTCCCATTCGCAAGTCAATTGTTCAGTCCAATCCTCAAAGCAGTGGTAGCCTTCTCGATAGTCTTTCCATGCGAGAAATTCACACCAAGCATCTAATACGCCTTCTGGAGACTGATAGTTTTGATAGGACTGCCAATAATATGGATTGCCTTGTCCATCGTTTAAGGCTAAGCGAAAGTAAAATGTAGTCGTTTCGGCTAAGACGACTTCGCCATCGACACAAATGTTTTCTTGTTGCTTTAGAGGGAAGCGTTCGGCTGCAGCCGTCAAAAAGGAAACAGCATCCTCTATCGTAGCTCCCAACACTGCCACCGTATCAGAGGGCACAAATGCCAAAATGCCTTGGGCAAAATCTTGAGGACAATCCGCTTCTTTAGGTTCTCCAAAGACGATCCGACCATTACGATCTTCAAGCGAAGGGGCATAATTGGCGGAATCGCAGGCTAAATATAATATCTGAATATAGTTTTCAGTCAAGGCCGTAACTGCCTCGGCAGCACTAGCATATCCTTTTTCGCTAACCAAGTAGACTTGAGCCTCTCCCTCCGATTCCCAGGCGATTTCGTAATGAAACAAGCCATTGATCAAGCGATATGCCTCTCCATCACGGATGATATCTGGGAAAATTTCTGCATTAAGTGCCGAGGACCAATGATTGGTACATTCCTCATCAGTACAATTAGCCCTTGCATCTGGCCATTGGAGCACTGCTAACGGAGATTCTTTTTTGATGACTTGATAGCCAAATACACCTTCCCGACTGAGTGGCGTTTGGAAAATATTAGCGTTCAGCGATGCTGGCAGATCGCCATTTTCATCCATTGAGACTTGCTCCAGGGCAAGGATAGCGGCAGTATCCCGGCTTTGCGTACTGAGCCAATTTAAGGCTTCTGTTCTAGCCTCCGGGCTATCAAATATTTCAGTTTGAGCCCATAGCGTTTCCTTGTCACTGACCGTAAAACTGAGATTATCTTGCGCGGCGGCAATCGTGAAGCCAGGGAGTCCCCGGACAAAATCCACATAGGCCGTCTGCGCCGCTAGTTCAGTATCGTAGCCCTGCCCACTCTTCAGCAAAAGCTCCCAAGACTGCATCGCCTTGGGCCAATAGTAACGAAACTGCCATTGGTCAGGATTAGCATGGATATCAACTCTTAGGGCTGTCTGTTGTAGTTGCTGATCCCAGGCTTGGAGGCTCGCCTTTAGTTCAGTAGCCGTATTCTCTCCTTGAGAACGGGCAATTTCATGATCATTTTGCTTTAGTACGACACAAGCATACCCTTGCTCAAGGATGAGGTTTTGCTGTGTAAAATCAGGATGAGCTAAGCTGCTTAACTTCTTTTTGCCTTCTGCCCTAGCCCTCTGTGGACTAGGATACCATTTCGATCCCGCGAGCTTCAAGCCTTGGCTCAAAGTAAAGAGGAACCGATACTCCGCTTGAGTCTGATAAGGAACTTGGAAAGCCTTGAGCAGCGCTTTGGTAATTTTGACTTGAGCTTTACTTACGGATGCTTCTTCATATGTATTGGGATGAATAGCAATAATTGCCCCTTTTGCGTCTTGTAAGAAGAAACTATAGTTAAGGTTAGCCTCATCTCCGCTCATCACAAAATTCTTAGCTGTATTAGCTAGTTTGGGTAAACGGATCAATGTTTCCCAAGCTTCAGTAGCCTTAAGGTAGAGCCTAAAAGATTGCAGACTGATATTGCCTTGATCATCCGCTAATTGAAAAGCATAGGCTTCATTGACAGAGATGATCTGGCTATTGGTTTTGCGTTGAAACAACTTTTGTAGGCGCGTAAGCAAGCTTTTCTCACTCTCCGCTTTTATTCCCTCCTGCGGAGAACGCGCAATTACTTCGCCTCTGGGATTTTTGAGTTCAACCCGAAACTTGCCGTCTGGCAAAGTCTCAAATTTATAGTTAGCGGCGGTAGTCCCACTTGCTTTGAACTGAGACCAACTCCTTTCGAGCCAACTTTTGTCAGCAAACAAAGTCGGCGCTTCTAAGAGCAATTCCTTTTCTGCTTCGGGATCAATCAGTTGCCATCTAAAGGCTTGATCTACTCGTTTGACATATTGCTGACCTGACTGAAATTGCTTGAGCCAATCCAACAGAATAGTTGCTTGTTCCCCTTCCCCTAGCATACTGTAGGCACAGCTCTTACCTTTAATATATAAGGCAAACTGGCCGTCTTTTTCCACTACGCTCAGTTTATCAGGAGAGCTGGCTAAGAGCGTCAAAATCGCTTGCTCTGCACTGGTTTGATCAGTAAAGCTTTGCTCAGAGGTCAAAATCACCTGATCATTGAAGCGAATTTGCCAACGATAACGAGCGGTATCTAGAGATAGATATTGATCTAATTGTTTGAGATCAAAGTAGAGATGAGCTTGTTCGTTCCCCGGATAGGGAATCAACTTAATATTTTGATCAGGCTTTTGATTAGTTAGGTCTTGATAGGTTTTGATAAAATCAGTCTCAGCTAGCCAAGTCTGGGCTTCGCTATCAGTACTATCTTTATCCTCAAGCAGCATTTCACCCAGGATATCTTTGAGTTTTAAGCGATAAGCATAGCGAGTGATAGCGGTATTTTCAGCTTTAGCCGCCTCTCTAAATTGTTGGTCCCAAGTCAGTAATTGTAGCTGCTGGGTCAAGCTATCTTGAAAAAGCTCATGACTAAGGAGTTTACCGCCCGCAAAGTCCAAGCTGATCTGCATATTGCTATGTTCTATGCCATCGCCAATTTGTAGTTGTCCTCCTTGTCGTAAGGCAACAATCGAGGCTTGTAAGTCTTGATAGGCGAGCTGAGGATCGGTGTATTTACGCGTGGCGTATAAGCATTCGGTAGCGGCATTAGCACGAAGCTTGAGTTCATACTCGGTCTCAAACTCGACAGGGATAAATGGACACAAACTCTGACGACTCTCCCAATTGATGCCCAGACGAGCTGCTAGATTGGCTTCTAAACCTGAAAGATTATCTGCCCCCCAAGCGTTTTGCCCATAATCAAAAGCATGCGCTCTATCATGCGACAAGCGGTCAAAACGAGATAAATACTGTGACTTGACCTCCAATAACTGAGTATCAGTCTGCTGATTGGTTCCAAACATTGCATACATTTGGAGGCTGTAGTCAGTAAACTGTTCCGCGAAGCGGGCCAATAAATGATCTAAGAATTGATGACGACGCCCTTGGTACTGGCGCGGACTCTCCATTAACAGTTGGAGATAAGACAACTCTTCTGGTGGAGCATAAACCCACTGGATACTGTAGAGATTTTTTATTTCTCCTTCTGAAGCGGCAAGATGGCAAGGCTCAGACAATAAGCGTAGGCTATCTGGCCAAGCCAATTGCGTCCCCATCAGCGTAGCGGCATTGCGCGCCTCAGATTCGGTGGCATAATTTTGTTCACTTAGCCAAGCATACTCATAGGCATCAAAGTATATCCCAAAACGGAAGCCTTCGCCAAATTCATTCACCGCAATGACAATATGGATGTCTTGGTTGGCTTGAAAGGCAGTTTTTATATTTTGGATCGCAATCGTTCGACTTTCGAGATGCTCAAAAGTAAAGGCCGGGATTTCCGGTTCATGATCAAGCGGAGCCGCAGCAGCAATACCCAATAAATCAGTCTTGTGTACCAAGCGAGCAATGCCTTTGCCGACGGTCCAATCATATTGTTGGGCATAGCCACTGAGACGATTTAGCTTTTCAATTTGAGGGACAGAGTCAAGGCTTTGGGCAAAGTAAGTTTGTTGATAAGCTTGAGGGCGTTCGGACTCAGGAATCAATGCAAAATAGCTTTTGATGGACCCCAATTGAGAGAGAAAGTCAGCCAATAAGCGCTCAAAAAAGAGTAGATAGCCTTTAAATTGTAAGGCTTTAGCTTGGCGTTCCGCGTCCGCGGTAGGTCCTAAACCATCTGATCCAATCCCATATACCTTGGGAAACTCATGCTGGATTGAGTAGTAATCTGATAGATCTTCGCGATAAGTGTCTTTAGCAGTTTCAAGATCCAAATTGGGATATGCAGAATGATAGCGCACTTTTTGGCGATCATTGAGCGCTTGTCTAAATATTTTGCTCTCCTGCAGAGAACGCCCAGTATAGGATTCTTTTTTGCGAAAAAGGATGACGTCACTTTTCTCTAAATCAAAAATTGGGTACGTATTCTCAGGAAGGTGAAGTAGCCAAGTAGTTTCATCCTGACAATCTACGCCATCAGGAGAATTTACCTTCACCAGGTTTTTAAGGGATTTAATATCCCGGATTCGCTTTACACCATCTACCTTCAGGATCAAGCTATATAAATCGGAAAAATGAATTTCCTTTTGCTGACGGATGCTGAGTAATTCTTCAGGATCAATAAAACCAAAGCTATCAGTCGTATAGGGTCTACCAGCGTATATTTCTTCAATCTGCTTCCCTTTGGCTAAGAGTTCACCAAGGGTGTAATAATGAAGTTGCGGGCAAAAATATTGGTTGAGTTCCTCAACGATATCTCTAAATACCGTAGCAGGATCGGCTGTATCATCAATTTCGATTTGAGAGGAAAGGGCAATCGGACATTCCTGCAAAATCACCGGACAGTCTAGGTTAATAAAATCTTCGCCTAAGTTGCGGTGAGATAAAAGGGTTTGGCGAATCTGCGTCAAAATGCTGGCTTCTGCTTCTGACTCAGCAGTTTCTAATTGCAAAATGATCCGATATAGGCCATTTAAAGAAGTGGTACAAACCGTATTTCCCTCCTCGTTTGGATCTGAAATAACTACCTCAATTTCTTCCTCTCTCACGACTTCTAACCACGCATTTTTGACACCTGGGATATCGAGTAAAAGTCTGCGATAATCCAAGATCGTCGTCGGCTCACTTGAGAGAATTTGAGCAGGGCTAAAAAACTGCGGTAATGAATCAGGTTCTTCGGGATTAGGAGCTAATATCTGGCCAATGGGTAGCTTAGTGCGATAGCCCAAATCCAGCAATGCATAGCAAAGCATTTCGAGGGTGGTAATCCCCGGATCATGGACATTGTGATCAGTCCAAATACGGCCAGAAAGATTGCCTATATGTTCGAGGCCCAGCTGTCGCAACGCCTCATACTCCAAACCAGCAAAAGTGGGCTCGTTTTGGAGAATGGTTTTTATTTCAGGGTTGATGATCGTGGCCATAGGTTTGCATTATTGAGGCTGATAGTTGTTGTTTGGCTGATAACACTCGCAATAGATTTCAGCAAACTGCCGGGTGGTAATGGTCCCAGCCAAAAGGATAGAGCGCGCGCTTCGAGGGCTGACTTGTCCTTCAATATCTAAATAGGCACTCGCACACTCGGGATCAGCAGGATCGTCTTCATGGGTCATCTTTACGCAGCTTATAAAGTCTATATAAGGGCGCGATTCGACAAAGCTGACTAGATCAGATTGAGATGCACCATGAGCAAAGCAGAGCTTTGACTGATCTCCATTGAGCCAAGGGGTTAGGTGTAGGCGTATTTCGCGCGCTAGTTCCTTGAGGTAGAAACTCGCATTGAGTCCTGCATGAAACTGCACATCGACATCGACGTCGACCGCTTCATACCGTGGATTCACGACTTTGAGTTGCACGAAGGGGGAAATCCGACTTTGCAGATGATCTTTAATCTCGTTGAGTAAACTTATCGAAGCTTTGGGGGTCGCAGAATTGGCGCTTTTGAGGACGTTCAAATCTGGAATTAAGGCCAGACTAACAAATCCAGGTGCTAGATGTAGATCTTGACGATAAGCACTACCGGGCAAGCTCTTTGAATGCGTAATACATTTAACAGTATAAATACTCGGAAATGCTTCCAGCACAATGCGTTCGTAATCAAAGGCATTGACACCGCGCCCTTTATGTCTTAGTCGTTCACTTACTCTTGTATAGTAGTTATTTGCATCATCTTCCTCAGGGGGCGCACCGCCTTTAGAGGCAGCAGGCTGAACGACGATATTGATAGCAGAATCTGCTTGAGCCAGTTTGTCGAGGCTTTCTTTAGGGAGTGGCTCCGCCAAACGATTGGCATCATTGTTTGGCTGCAGGCTTGCAGTAGTCTTGACCGCTTGCGTATAGACTGCTATGGTTTCACAAATAGCTGCAGTATTGCGTTCGGCGCTAGCCTTGAACCAATATAGAGGCTCCTCGGTAGGAGGCAGGAGGGTAACGTTCTCTGGGGAGATATCACCCGGCACTGCAATCTTGACAATACCCGAGCGAGTAAAACCCTGAGTCCCGTCTTCTAGAACTTGGAACTGATCACGAAGCGCCTGCCATTGATTGTCTTTGATATAGGCCCATTGGATCTCCGCCCGATCATACTCAGAGTCGGCAGTAGCCTCTGCCATCTGAAAATAGAGGTTGAGGATGCTGCCGGGCGTGAGATTTTGAACGCCGATGAAGAGGGTGCCTTCATCGTGGAAAGAGGCCAATAAAGTAGGATAACTTAAGGAAGTATCCGTATTCCCACATTCGACGGCAGGTAAGGGTGCATTTTGCCAACTTTGAGCAAAAGGCATTAATTGCATGAGATCGATTTCCCCTTTTTCGGATGTCGCCACAGCGGTATAATCAAGACTTAAGTCCTTGATGATCGGTGTGTAAGGCTCGTTGGGGATGATGACGAATTCGTCAATATTGCCAGGCAAAACGGCTAAAGCTGCCTGAATCAATACGTCCATCATTTTAGAGAGATCGCAAATCGAAAAACAACGCAAGCTTAATTCAAAAGCATTGGAAAGACTTGTGACATTGTTTTCTATAATATTGAAAGTTTTTTTCTCGCTGTCTTCTACTTCCTCTAAAAAGTTAATACTTGGCCCATTAAGCTTGGAGCGGAGATTGTCATAAGCAGTTTCAGCTTGAGTTTTCCTTAGAGCATCTAAAGGAGAATTCCCCCCAATTAAGGCTGTAGCATCGCAATTATTAGGACTCTTAATGGTAAGCTCTTCAAATGCTGTATTAATGATTAATAGATCAGCGTTTGCACCAATCGTATCAGTGATGATTTCACCCACTTTTGAGAGAAGTTCTCCTACATCGATACTGTTTTCGATAGCACTTTCGATAGCGGTGGTTAAATCACTATCACTACTAGCAGTTTGCACACAAGTTTTAACGGCATCGGCCACATCTGATGCAATGGAGAAGGCAGAATCGGATAATACCTGAGTAAAAGCGGCAGAAGTATTTAAGGCAAAGAGAGCGCGTAGCTCATCATAAACATAATTTTTGAGTTTGGTAGTAACATCATTTGAGCCAGTTCCATTGGTCAAAATGGAAGATATCTGACTGATTAAATTATTGGCATTGTTTGTACCTATATAAGCAACGTTTAAGCTTTGCAAGCGATTAGAAATCGTATTTGCAAGATCTGCTTGGGCAATTGCACTTAGTTCAGTAGAAGTCAGCGCATTGTTTTTTAGTTCAGTCGCAATCGCGGCAGCTAAATCTTGATCATGGGTTACTTGATAGAAGGTTTTTACATAGCCCTCTAGCTTTGCTTTTATGGCAATAAAAATATCGTCAGGAGATGCCGTTTGCTTTAGATAATTGGCTACTTCATTTACTACTTCTCCGGCAAAAGCTTTGATTTCATTTTGAGCACTACTACTCTCTAGAACCAATTTAATTTTGCCTAGAATGATAGACTGTATCTTTGACTGAGGAGGACCACCTGCCGTAAAAAATTCTGCCGCGACAAAGTCCCCAACCGCTTCTGCAAGGGCATCCACTATATCTGAGGAACCCGCAATTAGGCCTGCAATTTCATCCGTTAAACCAGCAGCTAAATCATATTGAAGTTGTTGGCGAGTATTGAGCAAAGAGTTACCATCGCCATCTACCGGAACAGGATCAGGAGGAGTCGGTATTGCATTTGAATCATCTTGTTCACCTTGAATCAGCGTTTTCAATTCCCCTACTTTTATCTGTAGTTGAGCAGAAGCTAAAGAAATACGCTCCAAGGATTTTTTGACCTCAGAAAAAGAAGGTGCACTCCCTTGGCCAAAATTAGCGGGTGCTCCAGTAGTACCACCATTTACAAAAGTGATGATGTTTTCGGCATCTGCGGGATCCTGAAAACCATATACTGCACTATAAACCAGTTTTTCATCATCTTGGAACTTGCCAAAAGCCATCATCTGCCTCGCTAGAATAAATGGGTAGCGACGATGTTGAAAATCTTGATCTTTGAGCGTAAACCGCAAAAACGCGTCTCGACTATTGACCGTCAATTCTTCAATCGGCTCAAGAGGCAAAGGTTTACTGATATCCCTTGCTTGATTGAAAGCACTATGAGCGAAGAAGAAATTTTGTTCAAAATCATTGCCATGATCACAAATAGTAATGGGCTCCCCACCTACTCCACTAACAAACAATTGACGTTTATTGCTTTCTTTTTTCCAAACCCCTGATTCCAAAACGGATGCTTGAAATCGGAAATTTTCATATTTCACGCCTTCAAAACGAGGGCGTACAGTAAAGTCTTCATAGCCACTATAGTAATGATAGGAATTGTCCGCATTTACCATTTTAAAGTCTTCGGGTAAATCCTTCCAATTCACATTCATCTGTAGACGCTTCCAATTTTTACAAAACACCTCCTTGCTTCCAATAAAGAAGTTTGAACCAAGAAGGTCATTGCCATTAGCATTGTTTTGGCTAATGATTGGCACCTCACTCACTGTCGGCCGCACCCCAAAAGGATAAACCAGACTGTTGATATCCTGAAGATTTTCATCGTTTTGAACCACAATATTGCGGACTCCGCATACCTTTACATTGATATCTGTTTTACAGAACGTCAAGTCCCTCAAGTAGTGGTAAAACGATACTTCAGCAGCATTGGGATCAACTCTATTATCTAAACAACAAGCCTCTGCATCCGCATTTGAGGGTAGACAGACGATCTTAAAATCAGGCCTTAGTTCTATTTTGGCGAGTGGCAGATGGGTTTGAAAATCATCAACCAATACTTCTGGATCAGCGAAAGTGATCGCAGGGAATTCGGGCGGCAACTCTACCGTCAATAACATACAAAACCGATCCTGTACACCTGTGCTTCCTAACTCGCAAAAGCCCAAATCAAATGCCTTAAAGTGCTCTGGTAGCAATTCCAACCAAGATTCCGCCCCACTCAGCATAATAGAAAACGGCAATGAAGCGGCTGCTAATCGGGCTTCAGGAATTGATGGATCAAAATTTACTTTATAATAGGTGCCGGGAACAATTTCGGGTAATGCATGCCGACTCTCTAACCCTGTACTATCAGCCCAACGATTGAGAGGAAGTCCATCATGACTGAGCGTCTTTTTGACAAAAGTACCATCGTTGTTCAAGGCAAAAAGCTCCTGTAAAAATGCTAACGATTCTTGGCTTAACTTTTCAGAGACAAAACTAAAACTGATCGTCCGCTCTCCCTCCTGTAAAAACAAAGCAGAAGAAGCTAGTACAAATCCTTGCTGCGCACGATCATAATCTTGAAAACTAGCTGTCTCCGTTTCAGGATCTACCGGAGGCAAAAACTTACTCACTTTGCCACCCAATGTCGGCCAGCTATGCGGGCCATCGCCTTTAAAATCTTCTTCTTTGCCGTCGGCTTTGGTGATATCGGGGGCAACATATACCCCTTCGACTAAGCGTTCTTCACCAGAAACAATCTGATTGACATGCAAGGCACGAAAAGCTACCGCTTTGGCTTTGTCTAAGACAATTTCGTCATCCAAGGAAAAAACTATATCTGCATCATTGGCATCGGTAGCATCTTGTACCAAGCGCCCTTTGTCGAGCTTATATTGATCGATATGTTGCTGTAACTCAAAGACAACAATCGCTTCGTCCGGCTTCGCCGAACGCGTTTTTATACCCAGTACCGTTTTGAAAAAATAATCTAGATGTGCCCGACTCAATTGATTGAGGTGGCCTTGAAACTGAGCAAATAATTCTAAAAAGGTAAACAGCAGCCCCAATTGAGGGTCATGCTTTTGCCTTTGCGCTTCCTGTAAAGGGATCAGGCTTTCTTGGAGATAGCCATCTATGGCAAGGAGTTGGTTTTGAGTCTGTCCCAGAACGCTTTCACTCACACTTTGAATATCTTCCAAAGCAGACACCATCTTCAAGATATCCGTCACTGTTTGAGTAGCATCATTAAAGCAATCTGCTGGTCGGGAATAGAGATCAATAAACTCTAGCCCCCAGATATCAGAGTCAAGCAATGGATTCAAATCTACTCCTACTTCAAGGCCTTGGTCAGAGAGGCAGTTACTATGCGCAATGTATTGCTTGAGTGGCTCTTGAAGATTACTCGCAATTAGACGGTCTAGTATCGGAGCAAAGCTATGGTTCGCAGCGTTCAGCCGAAGGCTAAGCTGATGAAGAAAAGCAAAATGATCTTGATAAATCTCCTGAAAAACAGGTACTAAATGTTCTTTACGAGGCTCAGTACGCACCAACTCAATCGCAGTAGTGATACTGGCACTTTGCTCACTCAAGGCCAAATGCTGGAGGCGCGCCAATTGAAAAGGCAGACTAGTAGCAAAAAATCGCTGCCAATCGTGTAAGCCTAGCTGCAAATCATAAAAGTTGATTTGGCTGGCAAACTCGTGGAGATAGACTAAGAGTTCACCCAATTTCCGATCGTCAATCTTGATATGGTCTGGATTCAGAGCCATCAATTGTCGATCACCTTGGCGAGTACCAGGCTTGAGTAAAAAAGGATGCGGTATGGGATTAGGATTTGCCATGCAAGCCAGCTGCTTATATCGATTCTTCTGCTTCTCTCAAATAAAAGTCGTAGACGTAGTTAAAACGATTGTTGGTGCTACTGATGAGATACACCACTTCAATCGTAAATCGTCCTTCGATCAGGTCAAAGCTTTCGGCGGGAGTAACATTGACAGCCTCCACGATGATTCTCGGCTCAAACAATAGCAGCGCTTCTTCTACTAGGTTTTTCAAAAATCCGATCATCCCGACATTCATCGGTTCAAACTGATAATCAGCCAGGTTACAACCGAATCGTGGCCGCATCACTCGCTCACCTAGGCTAGTCGAAAGGAGGATGCCTAAACTTTGGTTAATATCCTCCACTCCACTGACCAGATCAGTTGTATTGTTATTGAGGTCAAAGCTGGGAGGAAAGGCCCAGCCGGTACCAAGAAATTCTAGATTTTCAGCCATTTTGTTAGGGTTTAGCCGCCAATCATGACGGTTGGTTCTCCTTTGACGATCACGCCACCGTGGGCCGTTTGATCACCCATTCGAGCGGCAGGTTTACCACCAATCAATACCGTAGCAGAGCCTTTGACAATCGAGTCAGGCGGTCCTACACAGGTAACTAGATCCCCCACAACAGCAGCAGGCATATTGGCGATCAATACAGTTGGTGCACCGGGCCCAACGATGGGGCCACCTACATGTGGTACAGGTCCTGTGCTCATTGGACAAGTGTGCATATCGGTCAATCTAGCGGCTGGAGGCATATCAATTTATTTTTACCAGTGAGCCTTTTACTTCAGCGATACCTTGGGCTTTAAGTGCAACCATGGCACCTTCGGCACTGAGCTGAGATTTGGCTTTGATTTTGATGTTGGCGGCGTCGAGGATAATATCTGCTTTAGCTTTTAGGCTTATTTCAGTACCCGCTTCGACATTAATTGCTTTAGGACTCTTCAGGCTAATCCCTGAATCCTCCATGATCATCTCATTACTATTCTGATCTGTGATCGTGATGGTTTTCCCATCTTCATCCATCACAATCGAGTTCCCTGCTGGAGTTTCAATAGTGATGGTCTTGGTTTCATCATTGAAGAGAATTTTCATTTCACTACGGGTGAAAATGCCCTTCTCATGATTGGTATTTTTGATTCCCTGCAATGGTGCTGGCAGTTTACTACTATGCAACATTCCAAGAATGACAGGATCTCGCGGGTCATCATTGACAAAGCCGACGATCACTTCATCATCTATTTCAGGCCGAAAAAATGTTCCTCGATTATCACCTGCGTCTAGCGCGGCGACTCTCGCCCATACTCCGGCTGCATTGGCATCCAAAATTGGTAGTCGGACCTGAATGCGGTCTTCACCATCTGGATCAGCTTCAATCTTGACTACTTTGCCAATCTGCAAGCCGCGCATAGCGGGCAATAAGCCACTGGCAGGGCGATCCATTATATCATCATGTTGGAAGGCAAACCATTCCGGTGAAAGCCCAAATTGGATGATTGTATCCCAAGTACCATTAGCGACTTCATGGCGCACTCCTGTGACGAAGACATTGCCGCTGAAGCGTTTGCCTACGCCTTGAAACTCAACCATATCCATCGGCTTTACCTTGGTGCTCCCCACCAATATCCTCGCAGAGCCTCTAATTTTGGCTAAACGGCTACGTAATAAGCAGCCATCAGCCCAAGCTTTGAGTTCTTCTTTGAGCGCATGTCCACCATGTGCCAATTCATATTCTTTGGGGCCTACTGTATCAGCAAGCTTTTTACCAGTGAGATTGCCGGCTTCACCGAACGATACGCTACTGGCTTCCGCCTCAAATAGCTTATGCGATTTATAGTCCCAACTCCGAGCTTTGACTTTAGCCCATTGGTTACGTGCATCTAGTTCGGCATCAAACTCGAGAAGAGTAGCACCATAGAGCAGTTGTAAAACGGGTTTAGCGCTGGTATCAGGTTCAGCGACCGTAACCTTACCCTCACTCACCGAAACCAACATAGCGTTCGCCTCAGCGCGAGCAAGCATAAAGTCCCAATCTGAACAATGATACTGTACCAATTCATCATGCTTGAGTGTGGTAGCATCCACTTTATTGCTCAAACCATGATTGCCAATCAGGCTTTTGATGATATCAGCGTCTTTTTGCTTTTCATAGTACTTACTAAAGCGCCCTCTCGTCATTTTATCCGCTTTGTCGCGACATTCAATGATGAGATTACTCTCGCCCTGATCAGAGATCGAAATCCGTTGTTTGACGACGAGCCCTTTGAATACAACTTGATTCTTGCTATCACGACCCAACTTGATCGTAATCTCCTTACCGGGTTCAAAGGCCTGATCATTACTGACTTCAAAATCTGACTCTGCCGCATTGCCATCTCGTACGATGATAGTCGCTATCGGAATCCGGTTCAGCTCAGAGCGAACGCTGACACCCATGATTTGAGTTTTGTCTTCGATTGCTTTGCCTTCAGAAAGGATATCGAAGCTGATCACATCATGCGTGCTAGATTCAGGAATCGTACGAGGAGCATTTGCCATACTTAACTATTTTCAGTTTTGTCGATCGGGGGGAATTTGAGGCTACGTCCAACAGGCGCTTGCCGCAAAGAGGTCAAACCGTTCGCCTGGGCGACTTGCATAAAAAACTGACTATCGTTGTAAATGCGATAAGTCATCAAGTCTAAGCGATCACCAGATTGCACCTGTCTGATGTGAGTGAGATCTGGTGAATTAGCACGTGCTTCTTTGTCGCGTTTCTCATTGCTGAGATGTTGTTTAAAAGCAGCACTCACCTTCGCTCTCAGCGGATTGCCGTCTGCATCAAAGAGTGTATAATTGATGCTGAGCGTTGCCAGAATGCAGGAAAACTGGAGATTTTCCGCCCAAAATATTTTCAAAAAATTAGGCCGATGAATATCTCCGTTAAAATCATAGGCGACCTTCTTGAGTAATGCAATCTGATCGATAACGGTCATATCCGGATAGGCATAGCCTTCGATCGTCTTGGTCCCATCAAGGGTAAAATCGAGTTTTAGATCCTGCGGCTTAGAGGATTTGTACTTAGGCACAGCACCTTGCTGGCCTCCCTCTGTACGCGTATCGTACTCGTTTTCAAATTGTTCAGAATAGCTCTCTGGGTTAATCGGCAAGAAAAATTCATGAGACTTGCCGATAGCCTGTTGCAGTTCTTTGTCTTTATAGGCGACAATGACAATTTTCCGAACGTTGGTCTTCTTTTCTGGTGCACTACTCATCGGTCACGACGCATTTTGATTAGTTCCATCACTTTTTCCACCACCTTCTTGATGATGCGTTCCTCATCGAGGGAAGCAGTACCACTACTGGCATCTGCATGAGGCTCACTCTGGGAATCATTGCTGTTTCCAATCGTGGCTTTGATGACGAGTTCGCGGATTTCGATGGGCATAAATCAAGGTTTACTAAATTCAAATCGATTGTAATGCAGCTCAAGGCTTTCGATGAGGATTTCACTTTTCTCAGCATTGAGTTCCCCAAACTTCCAGCTCTTAGGCCATGCATGGATCACCTTCCATTTCATCAAGGGTTCTCGCTTTTCATTGAGAAGCAGGATGTCCAAATCAGTAGGTTCAATTTTTTCACTTTGAAAAGCCTGAAGACACCAATCAGTGATTTTTGACCCGGCAGCGGGAGAAAGCAGACCACGTTTTAGGGTAAGGCCGGCATACTTTCTCCGCACTGGCAAGACATGTTCAAACCGATTTTCGCCGCCTTCTTTGAGGGATTCTGTTTCGAGTTGTACTTCAAGGCCTCCTACAGATTGGAAGGCTGCATCTAAGCTTTCAATGCCTAAGTTTTGAAAACCAACAGCAAAATAAAATCCTACAGTTTGATAGATATTAGCGGCCATAATGCGAGCGTCTTTTAGGCTTCTTGAATGGTCAATCCTTCATGAACGATCTCCATCGTCTCAATCGCAATCTCATTGGCATCTGCCTTGAGGTCAGTTGACTGAACTTTAGATGGCCAAGCATTTTCTAACACCCAAGTGATAACTGGGCTATGCTCTTCGTTCAATAATTTGATCGTTACCGTACGCCGATACAGACTACCAGTAGCATTCCCTTCTTGGAAGAAATAAGTTTTCCGCCATTCGTTGTATAGATCAAAGTCTCCTTCGAAAGTGCCACGCTTAAGCGTCACATTGCTATACTTGGTCAGACCAGGTTGCTTTGATTTATTGTATTTGAGGGAGGTTCCTTCACGGTATTCGATCACTTCAGTTTCGAAATCAAGACCGCTCACCTCGGTAAATCCGATGCGAAAACCATCTCCCCATTCTACTTGGAAGTGAAACTTTGGTAAGGGATAATCCCCTTTTGCTTTTGCCATGATTTATTAGGCTTAAGAGTTTTAGGTTGAATTAATTAAGCGCTTAGCCGCAAGCTTTTGCAGTTTCAGCCGTATTGATGGCTTTACTCAAGCTATCGACACAAGCTTGGAAAGCTTTTTTGCGTGTTTCAGCAGAGACTTTTACAGATTCTATCTCTGAAATTTCATCGCAAGCTTTGTTAAACTGCTCTTGGGTGGTGAGATAATATTGATTGTTATTATCAGCCAAAGAGAATACTGGCTTAGGATTGAGCTCATCTTGACAAGAATTATCGTTAGGATAATTCGAACAAAAGGCCTGCGGATCTGGCGTATCAAGTTGCTTCTTGATCTCGTGTAGATTACGGATCAAACCATTGCGTTTTTCCAAAGAGTGGTGGAGTTGATCACTACCACTCAACACATTGATGGCTTTGATGATACTTTGAATGATCAGCTCATACGCCTCATTGAACTTAGTCGTCAGCGCCTCCATCACCGGAAGGATCTTCATGGGCTTAGTGGCCAGTTTTTGGGTTTCCAACCCTTTGATTACATCCATCAAAGCTTTGATCAAATCTTGCAGCTCATCAGCGCAATCAATCACGGCTTCTAGGTCGCAGATTAAGATCCTGGCCGCACTGACAGTATGCTCTGTATTTTTGGTAAGGGTTTCAGCATGTTCCATAAAAGGAGGTAATTGTGCTAAAACAGCCTTAGCGAGTTCATCAGTCTTTTGGATATTTTTCCAATAGACAGCTAATTGGTCTACCCATTCTTTGGCGCCAGCATATCGTCTACTAGCAGCATTGAATTCAGCAGTGGCATGAGAAAGTCCATTTTGGGCCACAGCCAACTCATGTTTCCAAGTGGTAATGCAATCTGAGGGATCGCTATAAGCGGGATTTACTATTGTACTCATTGTAAATTTTGTTGGTAGTGGCTAGGCATCTTTATCCATATCGTCGGCGATACCCCAATTTTCCTTTTCTTCTTGGTCTTGGGCAGAATCGACTTTAGCAGTGAAAATATCATTCACTTTCTCACATATACTATGGAGCTTAGCCCGACGGTCTTCAGGTGATTCGCAATACTTATCGTCCGTGCCTATTGTGACACTTCCCCTAAGGGTGGCATGTAATCCAGATTGATCCGAATCAGCAGCAAATTTGTCAAACTGCATTTGGCTCAACTGTTCTAGGATCGCAGTCAAACCGTCTTGTGCATTATCTACTTCGCCGTCGGCGAACGCCATATTGGTATCCACATCAGATTTGAAGCTTGATACGTCAGTATTGAGTTGAGTCGCAAGCGGGCCTAAACTCTCGACATAGCTAAAAGTCTGAATACCAGAAATATCTACTCCGGTAGAAAATGCAGTCATCGCTACGCCTTGCAAATCTTCAGTCTGATGGTGAATCGTATTGACCAATCCATCCAGATCCAAATTGCTCTTACTGCCTGCTTCTTTGATTTTAGCTTTGCTAACGCCAGCTTTAATCGCTTCATAAAGCTTTAAGTTGCAGCTCTGTTCTTCTGAAACCGCACTTTTGAGGTTGCAAGCTTCTGCGTGGACCGCTTTGAGCTTTTCACGAAGATCTTTGATACTCTTGACAGCATCCTGGATCGTAGCACCCAAGACCGTACTCTCATCAACCAATGACTTGGTATGATCGACCACTAGCCCAGCTTCTTTATTGGCATTAACTGTGACCATATTGTGAAAATCTCGATAAGCTTGTTGGGTCTTTTGTGCTTTGACGAGACTACAAACCTTGTACTGTCGCTCACGATCCAAGCCAGCTATTTCAATCTGGATCGCTCTCTCATCATTACTGCTTGCATAATAGGTATCTACTAAGCTTATGATGTGCGCTGTGATCTGCGGATCCTGATGTTGATAATCTTGATTAAAATTACTCATGATGTCTTAGTTTTTAGGCTTCCAACATTTTGTGAGAAAACTTCAGGATGATAAATTCTGCGGGACGAACCACAGCCATACCGATCTCGATGATCATGCGACCTTCGAGTATATCTGTTGCAGACATCGTATCATTGAGACCGACATTGACAAAATATGCTTGCTCAGGCGTACTGCCCATCAAAGCACCAGCGCGCCATTGTAAGGTCAAGAAGTTAGAAATCATCGATTTGACCCTTGTCCAGGTGTTGGCATCATTCGGCTCAAAGACAAACTGAGTAGTAGCCTTTTTGACTGATTCTTCTACCATATTGAAAAAGCGACGAACCGATACGTAACGCCATTCATTATCGTTCCCTGCAAGGGTACGCGCACCCCAAACCATAGCAGGGCCACGACCGGTAAATGGACGAATCACATTGACAGATTTGCCAGCTGTCACATCCACATTAAGACTTGATTGCTGACGATCATCTACTCGGACTACCGTTTCTACCGCTGTGCGAACGTTGATATTGGCTGGGGCTTTCCAAACGCCTCTACTTTGATCCGTTTCAGCATAAAGTCCAGCCATAGCTGCGCTAGGCGTCATTTCGACGGGATACTCCTGCAGCTTCGATAATACTTTGAAATAGTAATCGTTACGCTTATCCTTTAGCTCAGCAAAGGATCCGTTTAAACTCCCATCTCCACCAACTTGGGTAATTGTCACCCCCGCATCAGCAAACTGATAATCGAGCGTAGTACGTAAGTTAGGGAAGTAGACCGCTCCATATTTGAGCTGATCAGTAGTCCCACTGATACCATTGCGAAGGATTTCGATATTGGTATCGATGAAAGCACCTGCATCCGCTTCGGGATTAGTATTGGCTTCATCAATCCAAACATCAATGATGGTAAAGCGATCTTGCAAATCTTCACAGGCGATCAATGCATCGGTATAGAGACCGTAAAAGTCGCCATCTCCTAAACCCGGAGCATCCGGAAAGAGGATCAAGGTTACTTCATCTACTTTATTTGAAGCCGCTAAACCGGCCGCGAGATCTCCTCTTTGGAGCAGAGGTGTATCCACTTGTAAGCCAGTAGAAACCACAAAACAGTCAGCACCACCATTGGCAAAAAACATCTGCATTGCATAGTGCATGCGAAATGGCTGACGATTGGCAATACCAACTTTGATTAGATCTAGGTCAGTACCATCTCCATTTTCACGTACTTCAACTGTGATTCCGGTTTCATCTTGGCCGCGACCGAAGATGTTTTCATAGTTGAGTAGTGAACTGATCTTACGAGGCTTCATGATTAATGAATCCCCATTCGCGTCTTCCGCTCTTTCGGTATAACCGATAAAGACTGGGATGGCGGTTTCTACGGCAGCTACAGAAGGAGGAAAACTCGGTATCTCCTGTATATACACTCCCGGGGTTTTAGGACTTTGCATAAGCTTTTTTAATATCCGTTAACTTATTTGATGAGTGGCTTAATTTCAGACACATACATATCTGCATACATTTTTTCTGGCTCAGGCACGAGATTCTCGGGCCCAGGCAAAGGGACTTTAGCTAGGCCAAAGCCGATCACACGAGGAAAACTGATTTGACGCCAAAGCACACTCAATCGATGGGGTTGCTTGCTAACCAAAGTCAATATTTCCTCGCCGTTTTCGGAGGGTACTACCTCCAAAAATTTATCTGTTTTATTTATTTCTTTGTTTGTAAAGCCACTGGGCTTTTGATAACGCCACCAACTGAGTCGACTGCGGAGTCTCAGTTCAAATTTTGGATGTGGCGTACTAGTTTTTCCATTGACCTTCTCGGTAACGAGCAAGTTGTCTGGACGCAGGAGATCAAACGAATCGTTGCCCGAGGAGGGCTGAAGGTGTAAAATCCCCCAAGCTCTAGCATCATACCAATCATTATTGATAATTACTTCGCGCTTGCTAGTCCACTGTTCGGTATTGTCTTGCCAAGTCGTAATCTCCAAAACATAATGTCCCGGATTGAGCATCAGGATTTCCCCTTCTTCCGTTCTAGGCCGTAAATCAAGCCTTACTTGGCTGAATCCCTTGGCTTGACTGGTATAGGATTCAGAGATAATATCACCCGTTTTATTGGTCAATACGTGCTTAATCTGATTGACCTGATCTGATGCAAAAAACCGATAGAAAAACACCTCTGGTAGTAAGCGACGATCACGCTCATGCACCAAGCCTCCACCATCAATATCTTGCCAATCCGTATCATTAAGTGGTTTATTGACAATCGCTTCTTGGGTTTTTCCGTTCCGCAAAGCGAGTTCGCCCATTAAAACACCTGCCGCTGGCAAGTCATCCTCAGCCATTACAGGCAGTGACAATGAAGGAGCAGTCTTATCGGCAGGAGGGAGTAAATCGTTCTCGGAGAGATTGGAAAAATAATAGATCGCCGGCAACCGTCGATCCAATCTCTGCTGAGTAAAACTTTTAAAATTGCTGAGACGTTGCGGACGCATAGAAAAGATCAAGTCTTCCGTTCCCTGCAAGGGTAGATAAGGACTATATTGCATCAAGCCTGCATCTCCGGCTCGCTCAGACACTTGGATCGCTAAGAAGAAGCCCAAAGGCGTGGATAAAATCTCTAGGTTTTGCTGGGCCAATAAAGCCTTAGTACTCAGACTCGGTTCTATTAAAAGTTCATTGTGAATATTATATTTTTGACGCTTTATTTTTTCAGCGATTAAGGCGTCGAACGCTGCTTGATCCATGCCA
>JBGCFA010000286.1:0-2667 GCA_045106675.1 Bacteroidia bacterium | reverse complement strand
TTTTGCTTATCCAAAACAAACTGATCTAGATGCGATACTCGCAGCGGTAGTCAAAGACGAGCCAGTATATGACTTTAGCGCCGATGATGGCATCCAACATACGCTTTGGGTAGTAACTGACCCAGCGTTCTGCGAAGCAGTACCTAGACTCTTTGCCGAAAAAGTAGCCAATACCTATGTCGCTGATGGCCATCATCGTACTGCTGCTGGTGCACTCGTAGGAAAAGAGTTGCGCGAAGCGAATCCTAATCATAATGGGACAGAAGGCTATAATTATTTTATGGCAGTACTTTTCCCTGATGATCAACTTTCTATCATAGATTACAATCGAGTAGTCAAAGATTTAAATGGTCATAGCCCAGCAGCATTTTTGCAGGCTTTGGAGCAAGGGTTTGAGGTGACATTAAAGGGCACGGAAATCTATAAGCCAGTAAGTCTCCATGAAATGAGCATGTATCTGGAAGGAAAATGGTATGTATTGACAGCTAAGGGAAACACCTATGATGATAATGATCCGATTGCCGTTTTAGACGTTACGATCCTCTCAGAGCAGGTTTTGGAACCTCTTTTGGGGATTACGGATTTGCGTAGAGACAAGCGAATCGATTTTGTAGGCGGCATCAGAGGTTTAGGCGAATTGAGCCGCAGAGTAGATAATGGCGAGATGGCAGTCGCCTTTGCACTCTACCCTGTAAGCATGAAACAACTGATCGACATTGCTGATGGCGGGATGATCATGCCTCCTAAAACTACTTGGTTTGAGCCTAAGCTGAGGAGTGGCTTAGTGGTGCATGTGATGGATTGATGTTACGTTTTAAGTAGGATAATGTACCAATATTAAGAACATTGTTTAACTTACTTTATATGAACCCACAGCTTCAAACCCTTCGCCACTTTTTCTTGCTCATTTTGTTTTGTTGCAGCACATATATGTTGTCTGCACAACCTCCTTTCAATCAACAATACCCAACTCTGACGCTGGTCAATGCCAATGAAAATCCGAACAATGCGATTTATAAGATTTCTAAAGCCGGAACTCTCTATCGTATTAGTATCGGCATCAATGGCAACAACGCTGGTTTTGTGATCCAAACCCAAGCAGATGGGGTGATCGGTCAAGCTACCGCCGCCCTCAATGGTACTTGCAAAACTATCGCGATCACTAATACTCGTAGGGGTCTTTTGGACCTCTGGCAATTTGCCATGGACCGAGTCGGTGTCGCTAATGGTGCCCTTCTCATGCGTTCGGCGCAGCCGGGCGGCAGTAACAATGGGAAGGTTGAAATGCAATGTGAAGAAAAATGCGACGAAAAGCTTGAACAAGGGATTGCAGCAGATAATGCAGCCAAAGGAGCGGCTTTCTATGCCATCATCAGTGTTGGAAATGGTACTTGCGACGGCTATATCCCATGTACTCAGGAGCTTTTACAAGAATATGAAGATTGCGTTTGTGCTTGTATACAAGATAGCAAGAAGTAATCAATTTGTATAGCAGTCAAAGACTCGATCCCCCATTATGGATAGCCCGATTTAGTGCTATAGGACTCCTGTTTTTGTCTTTTTTCACTGCTAACGCGCAAGCCCCTCTCTCTCAGGCCGATGCCTTGGAAAGAGGGGTTTTTTATGCTCAACGCGCTAGGTTTGACAGTGCCTATCAGCTTTTCCAACAAGCTTTAACTGCCGATCCTACGCCTCATCAGCGCCTTAATCTCTATCAACAGATTGCCCTCAATGAGCTGGATTATTCACGTTTTGACTCTAGCTGGCTCTATCTTCAAAAGGCACAAAAACTACAAACGAGTCTAGCAAACACCCCCGATTCACTCTCCATTAAAAGCTTATTGATAGAGGGGAGATATCATCTCCAATTTGATCAATATGACAAAGCGAAGATTCCTCTCCGCAGGGCCTATAAACATAGGGCTCAGTCCATTTCTCCTTCGCTGCAGGCACAGATCAAATACTACCTCGCCAATCTCTACATTCGTCAAGACCAAGATCAGCTGGCCGAGTCTCTTTTAGGTTCACTCATCGCAGACAGTAGTTTATCGCCCAAATTGCTGGGTTATGCCCATGGCATGATGGGTATTTTGTTTCAAGAGCAGAGAGATTGGGACCAAGCCTTGACACATTATGAGGCCTCAGTCGATATTTTGGAGGGCTGCCTCGCAGAACGCCACCCCAAATTGGCCATGGCCTACATCAGATTAGGACTATTGCGGCAAATAAAAGGGCGAGGCGAAGAAGCCGAAAAACTCTATACATTGGCCCGAGATATCCAAGACCAAAGTCTCCCTCCCAATCATATTGAACGCGTTTTGTGTTACAATCATTTGGGCTTTTATAATGGACGCAAAGGAGATCATGGGCAAGCGCTTGAATACTTTCAGCAAGCCTTACGCATCGTGCGCTTTCACATGGGGGATATGCATCGCCAAGTGGCTAGTAACGCCAATAATGCTGGCAATGCTTTATTGAAACTGGGTAGGTACGAAGAAGCAGCCGAAAATATCACCCTCGCGGTCAATGTCTCAGAACAACTTTTCGGCCCGACTCACCCTCGCGTAGCTTCTGCCTACTTTAGCCTTGGGCTCAGTTACTTCAACATTGAGCGCTATCCTGAAGCGATCAATGCTTATCACAAAACCCTTTCGATTAGACGTTCTC
>JBGCFA010000285.1:0-12123 GCA_045106675.1 Bacteroidia bacterium | reverse complement strand
ATCGTTATTCGCTCGACAATGCCGTCCCTCCAGCGATGAATTATTCTCCCCTACCCTTGGGATTTGAGATGGATAAACAACAGTTCCCCATCGTTTGGAGCTTCCCAGAAGAAGTGAAAATACCCGCAAAAAGGGAACAATTGGCTTTTTACTCTGTCGCCGAACTAGCATATCTACTACGCAGTCGCAAGATAAGCTCGACGGATTTGACTAAAATCTATCTGGCACGCCTCAAAAAGTATGGCGACACTCTTCATTGTGTAATCAGCCTTACAGAGGACTTAGCACTCAAACAAGCAGCCAAAGCTGATCGAGAATTAAGAGCAGGCCTTTGGCGAGGACCACTGCATGGGATCCCTTATGGAGTAAAAGACTTACTCTCCGTACCAGGCTATAAAACCACTTGGGGAGCAGGTCCTTTTAAAGATCAAGACCGAGGAGAAGAGATTGCGACCGTAGTCAAAAAATTAGAAGCAGCGGGAGCAGTCTTAGTGGCAAAACTGAGTATGGGAGCATTAGCGATGGGAGATGTTTGGTTTGAAGGGACGACTCGCAATCCTTGGGATCTCGAACAAGGTTCTAGTGGTTCATCGGCAGGATCGGCTTCTGCCACGGCCGCAGCTTTGGTAGCATTTGCGATTGGGACTGAGACTTGGGGTTCGATTGTCTCTCCGGCTACTCGCTGCAGCGTAACGGGTTTACGCCCTACCTACGGTCGAGTAAGTCGCGCCGGAGCAATGGCTTTGAGCTGGAGTATGGACAAGATCGGCCCGATCTGTCGTACTGCCCAAGATTGTGCGATGGTGTTTGATGTCATCAGAGGCGAAGACGGCATAGACCTCACCGTCAACAATGCTTCCTTTAATTATTATGGAGAGATCGATCTTAGTCAATTGAAGATTGGGTACTTCAAATCATTTTTTGAGACCTCCTATCGCAACAAAAGTGCTGACTCGGTCAGTTTAGAAGTTCTCAAAAGCCTTGGCGCAGAATTGATAGCAGTAGAGTTTGAAACAGAGATTCCGGTCAGCGCCTTGTCAATCATCCTTACGGCAGAAGCTGGGGCTGCCTTTGATGAACTCACTCGCAGCAATCAGGATACGCTGCTGACACGTCAAATCCGTCAAGCTTGGCCTAATATTTTTCGCGCATCACGTTTTATTCCGGCCGCAGATTACATCAATGCCAATCGCATACGTTTTCAATTGCTCCAGGAGTTTGATGCGATGATGCAGGAGTTCGATCTTATCGTAACGCCTAGTTATGGTGGTAATCAATTGCTCGCGACGAATCTGACGGGACATCCTTGTGTAGTAGTACCCAATGGTTTACAATCAGAAGGTCCTCCCGCTAGCATCAGTTTTTTGGGAAATCTTTTTGATGAAGCAACAATTTTGGCGGTAGCGAAGAAATATCAAGAAGCGACTGCTTTTGACGAGGCTCATCCGGCGATGTTTATGCCGTAGTTAAAGCTTTCTTTAATTTCCATTCACCCTTCTCCAAAAATCATCCTGATATTTGGGGCCAATAGGGATATAGCTATCCTTAATGATGATGCGATTGCGTTCGATGCTTTCAATTTGTTCTAAGGCTACTGCGTAGGAACGATGCACTCTAACAAAGCGTTCGGCGGGGAGCCGTAACATAAAACTTTTGATACTATCGAGACTGAGGATTTTGTCATCCTTGGTGTGTATCGCCACATAATCCCCTAATCCTTCGAGGTAGCATATATCCGCATAGGCTATTCGCACTGTTTTATAACCCGTTTTGACAAAAAGATAGTCAGGGCCAGCGGCCTCCGATATCTGAAATACTGGACTGCTGAGTTGATCCAATCGTTGACTGGCTTTTTGCATCGATTTGAGGAAGCGTTCCAATGAAATTGGCTTCAAAAGATAATCCAAGACCTCTAACTCAAAGCCTTCCAAAGCATAATTTTCGTAGGCGGTTGTAAAGATCACGGGATACTTATCACCGATCACTTTGACAAACTGGATGCCTGTGAGAGTAGGCATTTGGATGTCTAGCAAAATCAGGTCTACAGGGTTTTCCTCCAGAAAACGTAATGCCTCTATCGGATCGGTAAAACTGCTCGCTAACTCCCAGCCAGGACATTGGGTAACATAATCACTCAATAAAGCGATGGCTAAGGGTTCATCCTCAATAATTAGGCATTTTTTCATGGGTCAAGGGAAGGCTGAGGTTGACACTAAATATCTCGCTATCGTGTTGAATGTCCAAGTGATGGCTAGCACCGTATAAAAGCATGAGCCTCCTTCGGACATTTTTGAGGCCAATACCACCCTGCGCATCTTTTTCGTGCTGACCGATATGGTTTTGGATCAGAAATTTGAGTTGGTCCTCGGTTTTACCGAACGAAATAATCAAAGGATACGCTTTCAGATCAGCGTGTTTGAAGGCATTTTCCACAAAAGGGATCAATACAAAAGGGGGAATCAAGCGTTCGGCAAGGCCAGTCTCCATCGAAATCTCAATCTCCACCTCATGCGGATAGCGGAGTTTTTGTAAGGCAATGTAATCTTCTAGATAGTCCCACTCCTTTTGCAGAGGCACCCACTCTTGGGGTTCGTACAGGGTATAACGTAAGAGTCCACTCAGTTTTTCCATCGCTCCGAGCGCGTGTTCAGACTTTTGATAGACCAAGGTGTAGATGTTGTTGAGGATATTGAAGAGAAAGTGCGGGTTAATTTGAGAACGTAATAAGGCTAATTCCGTCTTTTGATGCTCGATTTGTAGGGCACTTTGACGTGATTCAGTATGCTTGGAGTATTGGACCAAAAAGTAAACGATGCCCAAAGTGGTAAAAACAACCGCATAAAAAATATTGTCCAAGACATAATAACGCCAAGATAGATCATCTCGATAATTGTCAAAACCCAAAGCAGCCTCCATCAAGATTTCTTGTAACAAAAATCGAAATCCTAGTGCCAAGGGGACGAATATTAGAATACTAATGGTTGCGAGAAAATATTTTTTGCGCGGATATGTAGCATAGAGAATCAAATAGACCCCCAAAGAATACGTAAAGAAAGCCATCCAAGAAGTCAAGATTTGGACCGTTGATTCAAATGAATCAAATAATTTGACAAATACGCTCAGATCAAAATGATTGATGAGTTCATTGCGATTGTTGAACAATGCCTCCACTAATAAAAACCACAGGAAGAGGGACCCTATCTTTCGTTTCATCGGGGAACTTAGTAAAAAACCACTCATTTCAACCATGGAATCTGTAAAGCGGGAGTTAAAATCCATTAAGGTGGCGGATCGTTCGGTGAAGCCGTAAAACCGCTTTATAGATTAGTTTTCAGCCTTGATCGAAGATTATTGCTAGGCCAAAGAGGAGGGGGCAAATTGGAGCAAATCAGATTTCCCATGAAAGCTTTATTCGTTCTAATCCTACTGCTCCCATTAAGTCTATTTGCTCAAACGGAGCCTGACTCGACACTCGAAAAACCTGCTTTAGAGGAGGTACAGATCAGCGCTATTCGCGAACGCGTCCAGCAAGAAAGTGATCGTATCATCCTGCAAATCGATGGTAGCAATGCACTGGGCAATACCGCCAGTCAAATCCTTGAACAAGCACCCGGCGTTCGCATTAGCGATCAATCCATCGAACTAGAAGGCCAGAGCGCCGAAATTTGGGTCAACGGACGTCCGACTCGCCTCAACTCACGCCAACTCATGAATATGTTGCAGACTCAGTCTGCCAAAAGCATCGACAAGATCGAACTGATTCCGGATGCAGGCGCAATGGTCGCAGCAGATGGCAATGGTCGCATCATCAATATTCAGTTGCGGAGACTCTATTCATACGACTATTTACTCGATCTCAGCAATCAAACTACCCAAAGATCAACCATCCCTGCTACTCAAAACAGTCTTGATTATTATCAACAACTCAATCGTTGGAACCTCAATTTGAGCCTCTTTCACTATATAGATACTCGCCAAGAGATCTCTGATATCCAACGTAATTTTGCAGACGGACTCAGTTTGTTGGAAAACAGCCAGCATCGCTACCAATATCGAGGACCCGAGGCACAATTGGCCTTAGAGTATCAGCCAAATGAACGCAGTACTTTGGGAGTTCTTTATAGCCATTCACTCGATCAAACGACGGGAACTTTGGACGGGCTGACGGACTTTTGGCAGGCAAATCAGATAGACTCAAGTGTCATACTAACAGGTACAGAGCGTGCCAGTGAACAGCATCAGCGTCTTAATTTGTTTTACGATCGAGCTTTAGATAGCCTTGGCAGTTATCTGAGATTTAACTTTGACATCGACCAAAAAGTGAGTGAGGAGGGAGATGAGCAATCTATTACTTATCCGCTGCGCGGAACGGAGCCATCCTTCAGAGAACAAGATTTACGCGCCCAAGGCCAAGTAATCGGCGGCAATCTCGCCTATCAAAAAGTATGGACCAAACTCCGGCTACAAAGTGGCATCCAATACACTCAGAGCAGTATTAAGCAATCCTTCTTGCAGCGATTTCCAGACTTTGGGAGCAGCAATAGACTGATATATGATGAACAAATAGCCGCTACATGGTTGAGTATGCAGACTAGCTATTGGGGTTGGAACTGGAAAATGGGCCTACGAGCAGAGCAGACCTTCTATACAGGTAATACGCTAGATAATAATCCGATTGACAGTAGTTATTTCAATCTGTTCCCGAATCTACAGCTGTCTCGCAAAATCGGGAAAGATCACTTTCTCAGCCTAAGCGTTCGGCGCAGCATCCGAAGACCACGATTTCACCAATTATTACCCTCCAAACGCTACGTCAGTCCTTTTTACTATTATCAAGGCAATCCCGGTCTCCTTGCCTACTTTCCCTACCGTGCAGAATTGAGTTATCGATTCAAATCGCGCCTTTATGCAAGAGTCAGTTATTCTGAGGCCGACAAGCGGATTTTAGAGTATAGTCAGACCTTGTCGAACGATTTAATCACTGAAGGCCGGATCAACAATAATGGGCAGGCTCAAGGATTGAGTGCGAGCATCGGTTACAATGGCCCAATCACGCCTTGGTGGCGGCTCAATAGTAATATCGCTTATGTAGTTGGTCAGCAAAGTTTTGATTTTCAACAGCAGCGAGAACAAATTCAATATCAAGCTGCTACGATATATTTGGCCAATCAATTTCAGTTACCACATGATTTTGGCTTTAGACTCAGTTTTTATGGCTCCTCCCCCATTTACTACCAACTCGATGAAAACCAAGCTTTTGGCTATCTAGACTTTCGGATATCGCGAGATTTTTTAGAGGATCGTTTACAAATCAGTTTTAGCGGACGTGACATCTTCAAGATGGGAGTTACTCGTCAACAAAGCCAATATGGCAATGTCGATTATTTTACCCGTCATGATTGGGATAGTCGCCAGTGGATCTTCAATATTGCGTATCAATTTGGCAGCGATGATGCAGAGAGTCGACATGGAGGACGTACCACTGCCAATGCGGGCGTCCGATCGAGACTATAAAATCTTCGATTCTAGCCAATTTTAGGATGTTTTACCCAGAAAATTTCAGTAGATTGGGGCCCCAAAATAATTTGGGGTTAGGGAGAAAATCCAAGGATGAATTCGGGACGTTATCTTACAGTTTGGGTACTATCATTATTTGCATGGGGCTGGCCGATCTTAGGGCCAAGTCCTCAGGTCGTCGATCCCGAATTGCAGATAGAAGAATTCCAAGTCCAATTGGCCGCCAACTGCTATCAAGTGATCCAAGATAGTAGTCTCTATACCCAAGCGTGGGATAAGCTAGTGCAGCCGCAATTTTGGCGGGCAGCGATGAAACTACCGCCTGACACGATCATCGTCAATGTAGCTAAGACGAGACATATCGTTGAGGTACTTAATCTGCATGAGTATCGTTCCCGTGGCGGAGTCCGTCAAAAAGCCTACGAAGACAGCCTTCGCAAAGTCTATAAACTGGGTAGAAAAGACGAAATATTTTTCACCACTGGTCGCAATCATTTCTACCGTTTTAAAGAGATGCTAGGGCCGATAGACAAAGCCATTCCGGTCTTTATTCAAGAACGCACAGATCCATGGTATGCTCAAGCCATCCTACTGATCGAAAGCCCTGGCAAGATGCAATACAGCACAGATGGCGCTTATGGAGCTTTCCAACTGATGAAGGAGGTAGCGAAAGATATGGGCCTCAAAGTCAACGAAGAGGTCGATGAACGAGAAGATTTTGAGAAAGCGGCAGCAGCAGCAGCTCGCCTTCTGCGAACGACTTGTATCCCCAAAGCACGTCAGTTATGCAAAGAATGGAAGCTAAACTATAAGGAAACCGACCTTTGGTTTAGACTCTTGACCATGCATATCTATCACGCAGGGATCGGCAACGTAAAGCGTGTCGTCAAAAGAATCAAACCCAAAGAAGGAGGTCAATCATTGATCACCCAGATGTGGCAAACCAAAGGGAGACGTTTTGGCAACGCCTCCCAAAATTATTCGCAGATTATCTTAGCCTGTTTTATGGAACTAGATGCAATCCTTCAAACTGAAGGCATTATTTGTCCAGATTTCGATGAAAAACCAGATGATCCAGACACAAGCCCTGTGCCATTGGATGCGGTATAAGGAGTGTATCCTCTTTCTCAAGCAATCTATCCCATTTTCAACGTATCATTAAGGCTATATTAAGTTATCTTATTATAGAGATTTTTTCTTTAATGATTTGACCGTTCCCCAAGGGGATAGACAAAAAATAGACCCCTGCGCTCAGCGTAGATGTTTGAATGATTTGATGAAAATTACCCGGCTTCCAACTGCCACTTGCGACTGCTCGCCCTGCCATATCTGTCAGCGACCAATGATAAGGGGTTTCAGGCTGATGATCTAAACTCACTTGGAAGTAATCAGTGGCGGGATTAGGAAATATTCTCATCTCGACGGCTTGTGTAAAAACGCCCTTTCTTGCAGGACTATATCGAGTCAACTCTCCTACTTCAAACAGTTCTGCATAATAGACCTCCTTACTGAATTGATCTTGTACGACTACTAAAGCTCTCGCCTGAGTAGGGTCCAATGCATCATTTTGGGGGATAGGACGATTAGCATCTCGTTGATCTAAAGAAAGATTGATAGCATTGCCTTTGCGAAAACTTTCGATCTCGATACCGCTTACATTAGGGATCATATTGCGTACCTCAAAAAGGCCTTGATCATTTAACTCCCCCGTGATAACATAGACTTTGACCGGTCCATCAAAATCGCTCTCTGCAATGATTTCGATCTCAGTAAGTGTTGGGTTCACTTCTCCCCTTACGCTCATCGGCTTAGCCAATCGGCGATTCAATTCAACAAATGGATTCACAAAATTCAGGGCATTTTCATAGACAAAGTATTGTCCATCAATTACCTTATGCGCGATCGACTGTATCCCGTATTCTAAAGCTCTCACGTCCATATCGTAGTAGAGGTCAACTTTAGGATAAACTGCGACAATCATATCGTCAAGATCGATATCATCAGTCAACAGAAAGTCGCCCCCCTCAAACTGTTCCAATAAAACCTTCTCAGTCTGAGAACTGATTTTAAAATCATCAATGGCCACTCCTTCATACTGCTCGGCATCATCACTCGCAAAAGCAAAACGGAATTGAAAAACAGAATTAGGTAGGCTATCCAAAATTGCATCTAGCCGGATTTGACTCTTCTGCCATTCATTGTAATGACCGGACCATGATATATCACTCACTCCAGGCGAACTGGAAGTCTCTTCTTGATTATACCAATTGTACCCAAGTGTATTATTGGTGGTTTGTGATTTTTTTTCACTACCGATTCCTAAAGTAGTCCAATCTATTCCAGGTACCCGGAATTCAAGCGCTACGCCATCGAAGCCAAATTCAGTATCGATGTATTGCTCAAAACTCAATAGCGGATTCTCCAATCCATCCAAAAGGAAACATGGACTATTGAGATAGCTTCTTTCCTCTGCCAGATAATTACTATCGGCATTGGTAATCCAAACTCTAGCCCCCGAGGCAGCAATGTTGATTTCGGCTCCTGCGGGGATATCCCATTCCCAGCTATTGCCAGATTGATCGTCAGCGTCTACGAACCAAGTACCTTCCGTTTCAAAATCATCAAGATAAAATCCTCCAGTTTCTTCCTCCGGCTTGATAAAGTCAAGAACCCTCGCTTCATCTACATAGCTACTGGTACAAAACTCATTGGGACCCGCTTCCAGTTCTATGAGATATTTGCCGCCTTGAGCAGCATAAAAAAATTGCGTAGAAGAATCAGAAAAACTGCTATCTACTTGCCCATTTTCTAGATCCGTCACTGACCATTTCATATAGGATTGCTGTCCACCATCAAATTCAAATTCAATATCTCCTCCTGCACAGCCTAAAGAGGATTCGATCTCAAGCTCAGAATTGGGTCTCCAGCCCGGCGCAGTATTTAGTTCTGCAATTTCATTTTCGTACAATTCATTTCCCAGTTGCTTCGCAGAACCGCCTATCCTCCTGATAAATCCCTGATCATTAGGTACCGATGCCACAACTTTCAAATCCTTGATCACGATTTGCGCAGGAACAGCAGTAATACCTTTTTCATAGGTCACCAAAACGATCGTGGAGCTAATCTGGGTCTTGTTGATCTTTAAAGTGGCCGAATGCTGCGGATCTAGAGATTGGACCTCCACACTCCCCACATTGGGTAAAATGGTAAAACCAGGAGGCAATTCTAAGATGATCGTTTGGTTGGAACCTGGCAACATCGCCCCTCCAGTAGAGTCTTGAATGATGATAGGACCTAGATCAATCGTATCAAATAGACACATTTGATCAAGGCGAGGAGCCACGATTTTGACTTCTCTATGCTCATATGCCCCTAAATCGGGGAACGCATCTCTCTCTATTCCCCGTTGATCTTTTGCAAGGATCGTTTTATAATTGATAAAACCTTGAGGAAACAGAGTAGTATTGATCGCACTTCCAGTGAACGCTAAGTCTGCATTTACAAACGCATTTAAACGGCTAGTAAGCGAATCAGGATGACTACCGGCATCTAAAGCGTGCAGAGCAAATTGGTCAATATTTCCATTAGCATCTTCCTTAAACCTACGCGTCTTAGCAATATCACTTACATAGTGAAGGTTGCCATAATCCAAGGGCGCAGTCAGGTTATCATCCATTTCAGAATCAAGGTCCACCCATTTGTCTTGATCCTTACTTCCCGCAAAGTAGTAATGCCAACTAGGGCTTAAACCTGCGATTGTATTCCAGTTTAAAGATCGAAAACTCCCAGTACCAGAAAAACCTATTTGGTTTTCATTGGTTAAGGTTATAAAGTTGCTTGCTACGATACAATGATTCAAATAAACCCCATTGGGTGTATCGGTATAAACTCCTCCGCCAGTGCTATTTACAGCTAGATTGTTTGCGATCGTACAATGTGTCAAATATGATATCGCCCCTCCTCGATTGGCGATTGCTCCTCCATTTCCTTGAGCCTCATTGAGGCTAAAGCTTGCGTTGATCAGATGTAAACGAGAATGATCTTCATTTAATATCACTCCTCCTTCTCCATTGATGGCAGCCACATTGGTAGCAGTCATCCCATTGATGAAAGCAAATGCTGAATCACTATTGACAATTGCACCGCCTTCTTTTCCTCCACTATTGAGAACTCGGATATTTTGTGCAAAAAGTGTCCCTCCATAATTGGCAAGAATCCCCCCTTTATCACCTGAAAAACTAGACCCAAGAGTTGAGTTCACTATTGAGAGGGAGCCTTCAAGTCGGATGCTAGCGCCAATATTTGCATTACAGTCCGTAAAAGCAGTGGCATCTATCACAACCTCACTATTTGCATCTACATATAAGGCCCCACCACCAGCTAGCACATTGGTAGAGTTCACTTCCCCATCAATAAATACGGAATTAAACACATTTAGGTAGCTATCTTGGGCATATATAATACCTCCTTGAGCATCCATGCCATCGGCTTTGCTAAAGCCTACATAACATTCCTTCATTTTGATTTTAGCATTGGTCGCATAAACTACGGCTCCTTTTTGATCTTGAGAATCAATGCCATCAGCCAAACCATCTTTGATCAATATCCTTTCAAGGAAAACAGTATCTGGTTCATTTTCGATCTTAACTACATGATAAGCTTTAGTGTTAGGATCCAAAAGGCCAGATATGATAGACTTAGGATTCCTTGAATCAAAACGAGGAGAAAAATCTCCGTTTTGAAATTGCCAACCTCCTAGTATCGTAGTTCCTCCGGGAATAGCAAATGATGCGGTTCGATCAAGGGATGGAGTCGGCTTATAAGTACCAGGCCCTAGGAAGATCGTATCTCGCCCCGCTGAGTTGCGCGCTTCTATTAAACCAAGTTGCAGATCCGTAAAAGCATTTTCCCAACTACTCCCGTCCCTTGCTCCTCCCACTACTCCTGCGTAAACGTAGATATTTACAGCTAGCACTTCATTAGGTAGCAGGCCTATCAATAAGGCAAATAAGGATATATATAGATTGCGTTTCATTTTTGAAATTGTTTGAGTGTGTTATTGAGAAGTGAGCTGACCATTGTCATCCGTACTGATAAGTCCCAACATGGAGGTAGGACCAAAACCAAGGGTGCAAACCATCAAAAAACCTTTTTCAGCTTTCGTTTCGGGGGTAGCGAGTACTCTTCCAGCAAAGTCTGTTGGCAAGTCTCCATAAAAGCTTGGCCATATTGCGGGATTGACATTATCGCCTTGAGCGTCTAAACGTGTCAAAAAGAGGTCATAGCTCTTTTTTGTCTCTAACTCTTCTTCATAATTGCGTTCTACCGTTCCGGAAACGATAATATTTCCATCATTCAACACGACCAAACTCTCTGGCCCAACCAAGGTATCCGTACCTGTAAATTGGAGCGTATTTTCCCAGATTAGCTGCAAACTGTTGAGTTCATACTTGCCTACGGTAGCTATACCCAAAAGTCGATTGTTCAGAAACTCCTCACTCGCATTAAGGAGATAAAAATCTTGATCAACTATTTGAATATCCTTAGGAAAAGTATAGCCACTTTCTCCGATACGTCGGGTCTGCAAAGCATTTCCTTGGGCATCAAGCCTCAACATCATACTTTGTAAGCCTTTGTCGGGATTAACCGAAGCGGCAATAACAAGATAGCCTCCCGAAGCTACTGGTCTGACTTGACTAGGATATTCCTCATCACCGAATCCATATTGGCGTTCCCATAGGACGTCTAGATTTACATCTAGTTTGATCAACCAAAGATCATGATTATCGGCTTCGATACCCGCAGTGGTTTGGCCTTTTGAGGGTCGTGTTGTTTTACCCAAAATGATATAGCCACCTTGTGGATCCTTCTCAATCCCAGCTGCTTCCGTATTATAATCCCCATCGCCAAGCCATTTAATCGTTTGAATGAACTCTCCATTTTCATTCCGAATAATATGAGCTAACAATATTCTCTTATTCGCGCCCAAATCATCCCCAGTAGGACTGGCTGTTCCGAGAGCGAGCCAAGCGTTCGGCGAAGCCGCTACTAAATCCTTACCCTCAATCGAAAAAGAAGGCTCATTGATGACCAACTCCCATTTGCGGAGTCCATTTGCATCAACTTGCACCAAAAACATATCCTTGCCATTTATACTTTGCCCCTGCGCGAAGGCTTCGGTACCGTATGAGCCAATCATCGTATATGCATCTATCCTATCTTGATAAATGATTTCTTCTCCTTCATTGTCATTCGTCCCACCAAACATCCGTACATAGCCAGTAGGAGCAACACTCGGGAATAAGTTCAACCCTTGATCACAAGCGGATAATAGCAGTATGCCTATCAATAATTTTATATTCGTCTTCATTGAGATTGGGGTTAAGGATTGATTAATCTAGGGTTGTAAATAATTCGCTTGACCCCTATGCTAAACTGAGGGAGCATTTGGACAAAATCATCATCTACATATCCATAGGTATAGACCAACTGGGAGTTAGACATTCGCTCGGACTCATTTACCAAATTTCTGGTCATCCATAACACATTACTAGATAAGGTCAGATAATTATGGCCAATTTTGATTTGCAGGCCTGCCCCTACTTG
>JBGCFA010000284.1:0-4009 GCA_045106675.1 Bacteroidia bacterium | reverse complement strand
CTTTAAAGGCACACCATAATTGTCCATCATTGCTTTTTGATCTTTTGAAGGGGTTTGCCAGCAAGCAAACCCTTTTTTATGGACCCAAGCGTTCTGCGCAGCAAGGAAAATAAGATCTAATATCGGAAACTGCTTGGCTATTCGACATTGAAAATTATCATTGAATATACCCCAAGTGGAAGGAGAAAGAAATGATCCAAAACTAAGTTTAACACTCAATAAAAATACTTTGCCACAAAAGTTTTTAACACTTGCGGCATCTATACGATTGTAGTCCTAATTAAGAACAACAATGAAGTTATCCACTATTGCTTTTACACTCCTTTTGGGAGGTCTTTTATTTACTGCCTGCAAAGACGTAGACCCTAGCGATCCTGCTGATGTGACCCTACATGATGCTTTTGCAGACTTTGATACTGACAATTTTGACATTTATCTTGATGGTAGCACGGTGGTGATCGAGACCAATGGTTTGCCTAATCATACTTCGCCCTATTGGTCTGCCACCCATCCATTGCATGTAGATGCCACGGTAGCGACTGGTCTGGCTCCTGGCAACATCGACGAATTTACAGGTTCCTATACATTGAGAGTACCTGCTAGCCCCGACAAAGCCAATAGTTCGTCCTCTACGGGTCTAGGAGCGATCGGGATTGCCGTTAGTGGTTCCGTGATTTATAATGATGAAGAAGGGCCCAATGTTCCTCTAGATAATGCAGTCGAGTCATTAGACTATACCGGCGCGCATACTGGACCGCAAAGCTATCACTATCATCTAGAACCTACTGCTTGGTCAACAGATGATGATGCCTTAATCGGGATTATTTCTGACGGTTTTTTCCTCTATGGCCGTAAGTGCAACTCAACTGGCACTTATCCGACGGATCTTGATGCTTCTGGCGGTCATACTAGCATTACACAGCACACTGCTGATGAGGAGTACCACTACCATATCGAAAACGAATTATACCTTAATCAGTATTACATTCTATTCCCTGGCGACTATCAAGGGACTCCCAATGATATTCAATAAGCTGTTAGTCTATACTATGTTGTTTGGCCTCGTTGCTTGCAACGGGTCCTGGCAAAGGTCTGCTACGGCCATAGCGATAGACCTTGAAGATGAAAATTTGGTTCATCGTTCCGAATTAGAACTTCATCCGACGATAGGGCTTGTCTTCTCCCAAGACAAGCCCTTCACAGGAACTAAGCTGGTCCCTTATGAATCAGGCGCCGCCGCCGAAAAGATTCAATATCGAGCAGGCAAAAAGCATGGGTACCACCGCAAATGGTTTCCCAATGGTCGCTTAGGTTTTGAAGCTGTCATTGTCGATGGAAAACGTGATGGCACCGCTTATTCTTGGTGGAGCAATGGCAATTTGCGTTCTGAGGCCAACTACCAAGATGGCAAGCTTCATGGCAAACAATTGCAATGGTATCAGTCTGGGCCCCTTTTCAAGGAACGCAATATCGTGATGGGTCGCGAAGAAGGTATACAACGTGCTTGGCGTGAAAACGGTAAGATTTATAATAATTATCAAGCCAAAAACGGTCGTATCTTTGGACTCAAGCGAGCCAATCTTTGTTTTCAATTAGATGATGAAGTCCTACAGTATGAAGATAAATAAGCATTCCACTTTCTCGCCAAAAGCCTCAGCTTTGCGAAGCAATATCCCCCTTTGGAAGGGGCAGGGGGAGGAATCCATTTTCCTCATCCTCCTCTTTCTTGCTTCTCTCTTACTTTTTGCCTGTCAGGCGAACGATCAAGTCGAAAGTCGGGTGGCCAAGCTACCCTATTATGATGATCCAACCTTTACCGCACATTGGTTTGCGACGGGCAGTGATAGTTTAAACGACTTTCATCAGATACCTGATTTTGAACTCATCAATCAAGAGGGCGATACGATCACCCAAGCTACTTTTGCAGACAAAATCTATGTAACGGATTTCTTTTTTACCACCTGTCCGGGTATTTGTCCCAAGATGACCAAAAACATGGTGCTATTGCAGGATGCGTTCCTCGAAGAGGCAGACGTAATGTTGCTCTCCCACTCTGTGACTCCCGCAATCGACTCCGTAGAGGTCTTGCAGATGTATGCTGAGTATCAAGGTGTCAATAGCGATAAGTGGTATTTGACGACCGGAGAGAGAGATTTGATTTATCGGCTGGGCCGAACGGCTTATTTTGTAGAAGAAGACCTCGGCATCGAAAAAGACATAGACGAGTTTTTACATACCGAAAACTTTGTCCTCATCGACAAAAATCGCCACATCAGAGGCATCTACAATGGGCTCAACAAAACGGCCATCAGGCAGCTGATCGCCGATGTGAAAACCTTGCAAGAAGAAGGGTGAAAGATGTAGGTTCGGCTGGCAAGCCGGACCACATGCAACAAAGCACAAGCATTCCGACCAGCGAAAAAAGTGATTTTTTGCGGAATATGAGATTTCTCACCCTTCCTACGGACGGGATTCGAAAGGGCGCGTTCCGCGCAGCGGGAAAACCAAGCTCCCCTACTGCCACATACTCAAACCCGAAGCCTCTGGCTTATTATAACTCTCGGCGATATACTCTGCGTATGCTTCCCAATAGCGCTTTTGGAAATAGTTTTCGTCGATTCCCCCAAAGTAATGAAATACAAAACCCATCGCCGCTAGACTAAATAGATGGCCAATTTCGTGCTTAAGAAGGTGTTCCCAACCGGGATTGATAAAGATAAAGTTGCCCATATTGAGGCCAGAAAAACCTTTGATCGGGCGGATCAACCCTCCATACTGCGTAAATGTGCAGGTCTTGAGATCGATATATAGTCGAATACGAATGCCTTTCAAGATCGGATGTAAATAGCCAAGCGGCGCAAAGACCAAATTGATCACAAACATCAATAGTCCGAGTACATTAACCGGCCATGACATCGGCAGTAACCAATTGAGCCAGCCTAGCCAAGGGTGAAAAATCTTACTGCGTGAAATCGCCAATATCGAGGATAGAAACAAAACGGTCCCCAGTCCTATACTCATCCAAAACTGTCCGGTCAAAGCGTACCAAAAGATAGCATTAAAACTTGCGTTGGTACCAATCAGACCTCCTCGCCAAAACTCGCCCCAAGCGGTGCGTTGCGTTTGACTCGCCAAAAGATATAGACCGATGCATTGGAGTATCCCGCCGATGGCCAGAATATACCAACTATCATAAGTCAAAATCCAATAATAAAAGCTAGTTAAGATCGAAAAAAAGATTGCCCCCCAAGGGCTTGCCGTCAAAGATTTACGAGAATCTATCCCCATACTGTTGTTCATAATATGCTCGGTAAGCGCCAGTTTGTACACGCTCTGTCCACTCCGCATTTTCTAAATACCAATCTATAGTAAGACTGAGGCCTTCTTCAAAAGTTACACTTGGCTCCCAGCCCAATTCTTTACTCAATTTGCTCGGGTCGATCGCATAACGCATATCGTGTCCCGGTCTGTCTGTCACATAGGTGATCAAAGCTTCCGAACTCCCTGCTGGGCGTTCTAGTTTTTGATCCATCAAGCGGCAAAGCACATTGATCAACTTGATGTTTTCCCACTCATTGCGTCCACCAATATTATAGGTTTCACCATGCCGCCCACGATGAAAAATCACATCGATCGCCCGACAATGATCTATCACCCATAACCAATCCCGCACATTTTCACCTTTGCCATAAACCGGCAGCGGCTTTTCTTGCAAAATGTTAGAAATAAAGAGCGGTATCAGTTTCTCTGGAAATTGATACGAGCCATAATTATTGGAGCAATTGCTCAGCACAAATGGCAGTTTATAAGTGTTACCATAAGCTCTCACAAAGTGATCCGAACTAGCCTTGGATGCCGAATATGGGCTCATAGGATCATATGGCGTCGTTTCTAAGAAGTAGGCGCCATCCTCTAGCGAACCAAAGACCTCATCAGTAGAGACATGATAAAAGAGCACGTCTTCTCGTCCATTCCAGTAGTTTTTGGCTACGTTAAGGAGGCTCACAGT
>JBGCFA010000283.1:0-4967 GCA_045106675.1 Bacteroidia bacterium | reverse complement strand
TTGCTGTTATATTTGTAGTAGCCTCACACTAAATAACGCTTCTATGCTTCGTTTTTTTTGCACCCTTTTTTGTTTGACCCTAGCGTTCGCCACGGGCGCACAAAGTCTACCACAACTGCAAAATGCAGTCAATACGCTCGAAAAAGACCCAGAATTGCGTTCTGGTATTTGGAGTGTCAGTGTAATTGATATGAGCAGCGGCAAATTTATTTTGTCTCATAATGGTTATAAAAGCCTAGCCACCGCTTCGACCATGAAAGCCGTCACGACCGCCACAGCAATGGCCGTCCTAGGCGCAGATTTTCGTTTCCAAACAATATTACAGCACGATGGAAAGATCGAAAATGGTATCTTAAGTGGAAATCTTTACATCAAAGGCGAAGGAGATCCTAGCTTGGGGAGTCATCGATTTGACTCAAAATACCAATTGGCCCAACTTATGATCCAATGGGCGGAGCAAATCAAGAAAGCCGGGATCACGAGTATCGAAGGTAGAGTGGTCGCTGATGCTAGCTTCTTGGGAACCCAAATGGTGCCGGACGATTGGAGTTGGGATGATATTAGTAATTATTATGGTGCGGGCCCTTCCGGACTCAATATTCATGAAAATTTTTACCGCCTCGATTTTAAGTCCGGTTCCACCGGAACGCGCACCCAAATCCTACGCACCGATCCGGCAATACCGGGTATCAACTTTCACAATGAAGTGATCGCCCGAGGCTCTAGCGATAATGCTTATGTCTATGGGGCTCCATATAGTTATGACACCTACCTGCGGGGAACGATCCCTCCCAATCGCTCAGCCTTTTCGATCAAATCGGCTATTCCCGATCCGGCTTGGTACTGTGCTTATCGCCTCTCCGAGGAACTCAAAAAATGTGAGGTTAGCATCTCACAGACTCCTACGAGCGTTCGCCAACTCAAAAACTTAGACCTATACCGCAAAACTACTCGCAAACTACTCTATACGCACGAATCGCCACCGCTACGCGATCTCGTCAAGCACACCAATATGGAGAGTATCAATTTATATGCGGAAGCACTATTGTTGAGAGCGGCCAAATCTCGTCAAAAAGGAGCGAGTACTGCCCAAGCAGCAAATTGGATGCAGTCCTACTGGAAAGAAATGGGCGTGAATACCAAAGGCATGAATATCATGGATGGTAGTGGTCTCTCTCCGAGCAACGGCATGTCTACGCGCCAAATGGCAAAAGTCCTTTATTTAGCGTCTCTCAAGCCTTATGGTATCGCTTTAGAATCTTCTTTACCCTTGGCAGGTCGCAGCGGCTCACTCAAATCTATGCTCAAGGGCACTGCCGCGGAAGGCAAACTACGCGCCAAAAGTGGCTACATCTCGGGCGCTCGAGCTTATACAGGATATGTAACCACTAGTGATGGCAAAAAACTGGCCTTCTCTATGATCGCCAACCGTTATAGTTGTAGTGCTGGAGCGATGCGTCGCAAGTTCGAAACCATCATGGTCAAGCTGGCAGAAGGCCGTTAAGATTGCCAAATAGCCTCCTTATACTAACAATTAATCGCTTTGGTGTTATTTTAAGCTTGCAAAGGCTTGTCTATGCTTCGTAACTACATCTTGATTGCATGGAGAAACCTCCTCCGCAATCGTCGATATTCCCTGCTCAATCTGCTTGGCTTGTCCACTGGACTTGCCTGCTTTATGCTGATTGGTTTGTACTTGATCGACGAGATGAGTTATGATCAATTTCATACAAACTCTGATCGTATTTATCGCCTCGTCGAAAAAATCGACCTCGATGGTCAAGGCGAAATCTCCTCTAGCAATCCTTTTCCGGTAGGTCCAGCTATCGCTACTGAGCATCCGCAATATGTGGAACAAGTAGTACGCTTTTTTGATATGCAACTCGAAAAGCATACCCTAGCCTACGATGAGCAAAAATTACTCGCGGAGGAAGTCTTTTTCGTAGATCCCAATGTATTTGAGGTTTTCGATTTTGAATTATTGCAGGCCGATCCCCAATCCGTATTACAAGATACCGGAGCGATCGTTTTGACAGAGCAGTTGGCCGTCAAACTATTTGGAGATGCGAGCTTGGCCATCGGCCAAACGATACGTTTTGAAGATAAGATCGACCTTAAAGTGACAGGCTTGATGAAAGCAGTGCGCGAACAAAGCCACTTTCATCCCTCTGCCCTCATCTCCATCCATACACTAGAAAAGATCTACTATTCGGCTCAGAAATCTCTCTGGACCAATTGGCAATGGAATCCAGCTTGGACCTACTTACTGCTAAGGGAAGACGTCAAAGTAGAAACTTTGGAATCCACTTTTCCTCAATTTATCCTGGCGCACTATCCTGAGTGGCTCCGCAAACAAGTCACTCATAGTCTTCAACCGATCTCCAGCATACATCTCGATTCTCACCTTGACTATGAGATCGAACCCAACAGTAATCGCTCAAATCTCTATCTCTTTAGTTTGATTGGCATCTTGATCTTACTGATTGCCTGTATCAACTTTATGAATCTCGCCACAGCTCGCTCGACTCATCGGGCTAGGGAAGTGGGCCTTCGTAAAGTGATCGGTGCCTTCCGAGCTCAACTGATCCGACAATTTTTGGGAGAGTCAATTTTAGTAAGTTTCGTCGGAGCATTCTTTTCTCTATTGATGGCCAGCATACTTTTACCATTTTTTGATGCTGTATCAGG
Organism: Bacteroidia bacterium; assembly: GCA_045106675.1. GTDB lineage: Bacteria > Bacteroidota > Bacteroidia > J057 > J057 > JBCAWW01. Next base: position 2,279 of record JBGCFA010000283.1, on the reverse strand, counting down.
CAAAGACTTTAGCCAAGCGGATCTCCTGACACCGGGATTTCTATTGGGACTCTTGAGCGTGTCCTTATTAGTAGGACTGGTATCAGGTTTATACCCAGCCTTCTATCTCTCTTCCTTTCAACCGGTGAGCGTGATCAAAGGTAGGATGCGACTTCGCTTAGGAGATCGCCTATTTCGAAAAGGACTAGTATTGACGCAATTTGTTATTTCGCTGATACTGGTGATCTCGACTTTGACCATCTGGCAACAGTATAAATATATGCGGGACGCTGATCTAGGCTTTCAAAAGGATCAGATTGTGGTGATTCCCACCAAACTATTTATGGGGCCTGACAAACTCGATGAATATCGCCAGAAGATGTGTTCCCGACCAGGGATAGAAAGCACTACCATGATGAATGAAGTGCTCGGCATCCATCACAATATCCACGAATACTTCTATCGGCAAGGACGAGATACCGTCATAGTATTTTATCCCTCTCTCTTGGTGGATCGCGACTTCGTCGAAACCTTCAAACTCAAATTGATCGCGGGCAACGACTTTTCTTACGCTGATGCCCATGATCCCACTCGATCCGTATTGGTCAATCGTGAGTTTATCGATCAAATGGGTTGGTGCCCTACGGAAGCTATCGGCAAACCTTTTTCGACTTATAGAGGAGAAGAACGTATCAAGGGCGTACTAGAAAACTTCCACTTCGTTTCGGTACGTGATTCTATTCAACCATTTGTATTGGATATCGCCAATAATGAACGTTCGCAATACTTTTTTGGACGATATATCGCAGTGCGTATCTCTGGACGAGACGAAAAAACGGTGCGTAAATCTATTGCTTACCTCCGCGCCCATTGGGAGCAAATTGTGCCCAATCATCCGTTTGACTATTTCTTCCTTGATAGCAAAATCGACAAACTTTACGAGCGCGAAGATCAGCTCACCTCATTGGTGGCGTACTTTTCATGTCTCGCTTTGATTATCGCCTGTTTGGGGCTTTTTGCTTTGGCCGCTTATACGGCAGAACAACGCACCAAGGAAATCGGCATCCGCAAGGTTTTAGGTGCGACCGACATCCTCATCGCCCGTACGATGGCCAAAGAGTTCGTTCAGTTGATATTGTTGGCGCTGCCTTTGGGTTGGCTAGTTTCGGGTCTTTTTATGAGCGATTGGTTACAAAGTTTCGCAGAACCCGTGACACTCAGCCCCTTGATTTTCATGCTTGCCTCAGCTGTGGTGATGGGTATCGCCTTGACGACGGTTATGCTGCATGCTTTTCGCGCCGCGAACGCTAACCCTGTGATGGCTTTGCGGGACGAATGATGTTTTGGGTTATGGGGTTAGTTAGCTTCGGCTTACAAGCCGAAGCTACTGTAATTTTGGGTTGTCCTTGTGCCGCGTCGCATCTCGCTTGGTCTTTTTGGCGAGGTTTTTTTCCAAAGCATCTTGGAGGTCGATCCCCGTTTGGTTAGCCAGGCAGATCAACACAAATAGCACGTCCGCCATCTCGTCCGCGAGATTCACTTTTTCGTCTGATTTTTTGAATGATTGATCGCCATAAGTACGGGACATGATACGACTCACCTCACCGACCTCTTCCATCAAAATGGCGAGATTGGTCAGTTCTGAAAAGTAGCGCACACCATAGTCCTTGATCCACTGATCAACCGTTTTTTGGGCTTCTGTAATCGTCATAATATTAAGCTAGCAGGGCCATGGCCCATTCAATTTGTATGTAACACCAAATTAAGGCACAAAAGCTCCAAATAGTTTGGTGCCAAGTGATTTTTTTGAGCGTTCGGCTCAGCCGAACACCTCCCCCCAACTTAGGTATCATCACCACCAACAAGGGTAGGAGCGGCAGATGGTAGGTCGGATGAGCAAAGGCCAGTAAATAAGGTAGCATGTATAGTAGCGGCCAGCTTAGCGGCGCAAGATTTTGCGCCGCAACAGCTTGAAAATTAATATCCGCCTTCTGGTCCCGTAGGGGTAGGACTGTACTTTGCCAAACTCCCCAAAACAAAGCGGCCCAAAGCAGACCATAACAAAGGCATTCCCATATTTGCACGCCCATGGCGAACACTAGAGGTCGATTACATTCGAGCAAAGTGCCTGCCGTGAAGGTATCAAAGGCCCAAAAGACTTTAAAGCGTTGCCAGACGCGATAGACAAAGCGTCCCGGATTATTGCTGATATAGCTGAGTGCTCGTTCGCGGAACGCTAGCTCTTGCTCAGGAGCTTCCAAACTTAGAATAGAATCTCGCTCGGTATAGAAGGCTTGGTA
>JBGCFA010000282.1:0-5632 GCA_045106675.1 Bacteroidia bacterium | reverse complement strand
GGGGCCGCCAGTTGCAGCAATTCCTTGGCTTCAAAGCTATGCATGTCCAAAATTATGCATTTATAAGGAAAGCCCGTCGCCAAACGTTAACAATCATAAATCTCCTCCCATGAAAAGCGTCCTCCTCCTAATTTCAAGCCTATTTTTTCTATTTCAGCTCAACAGTCCCCAGCAAAATCCAAGCAGTCTCCCCTCATCTTCCGAACCCGACTCGACGGATATTACCACTTGGCTCCAACTCAAATACAAAGCGCTGCCCGCTCCTAAAAAGGAATTTCGCAAAGGCCATATCACGATGCGCAAAGTGGTGGATATGAGTCTTGACAGAGTAGATGGTTTTGCTTTGCAACTGCCGCATCAGGGTATGACGCCCAGTCCGACGGTTTATAAGGATTTGTTATTGGTCAGCGGTGGCTTTGGGAGCAAGGAGTATTATGCCTTTGATGCAAAAACTGGCAAAATGAAATGGGGGATGGATTTAGATGACGATGGCCCAACGAGCGCAGCGGTAGTTGATGATATTGCAGTGTTTAACACCGAGTCTTGTACCATTTTTGCGGTACAGGCGAGTAGCGGCAAATTGCTTTGGTCCTATTGGCTAGGCGATCCTTTGATGTCCACTCCGGCTATCGGCAATGGATTGGTTTATACCGCTTATCCTGCATATGGGCTTTCGGGTGGGAGCGGCTATTCGCCGAACGCTCAGTCCAATCAGATCATCCAACAATCAATGCCTAATAATGCGAAACCAATCGAAACTCCCACTGCGCCAATGCCAGAAGAGGGCGGGATCAATTGGAAAGCCACACACGTATTGGCAGCGATTGACTTGCATACTGGCCAGATCAAATGGCAACGTTGGCTAGATGGCGACATTCTTTCGGCCCCCGTTGTAGAAGGCAACGAACTCCACTTGAGCAGCTTTTCAGGTACTATCTATCAATTTGACGCAATCGATGGAGAGTTAAAATCAGCCCAAATGAGTCAAGCGACTTCTGCACCGAGTATTGTAGGAGAAAACGTTTTTGTTAGCCGACGTTCGGATAAGGGTAGTTTAATCGGAGAGAGCATTAGTATGCTAGACCGAAGTAGTGGCAGTGTTCAAATGGAACAATACGAAAAAGCAGCCCCCTATCTAGATCAGCAGGTACAAACTCGTTCGGCCCTCAAAAAGGAATCCATGGATTATGACGCAGGTAATGGTTTTGGAGGAGGTGCTCCCGCTAACTCAGGATGGCAAAGTGCGGCTAGTAATATCGGTCAATCCAACGTCTCTTCTTTACAAGCTTTTACAGGTTCGCGTGTCCTCCACTTTGAGGATCGTAACTATAATCTCATGGGTGATGAACTCCTCTGCACCAATCCTAAAAACGGCAAAGTAAACTGGAAAATGGATTTAGAAGGAGACATGAGTCAATCGGGTGGATTTTTGGGTACCGCTCCTATCCGTGCCGGTAAGCATATCATCATCGCCACGCTCAAAGGGGAGGTGATCGTTTTAGATGCCCAAAAAGGCAAAGAGACTATGCGCTTTAGCATAGGCGAACCCATCCGATATGCACCCGTTGCCGATCAAGGCAGAATCTACCTCAGCAGTATGCGTGGCAAAATATACTGCCTCGACACTGGCGATACTAGCATCACAGGCTGGCCAACGATGTCTGCAAACCCAGCTCGTACCAACAAAATCCCTTAAAGTTGCAGACTTTCTGGATCAAATAGCGATAGATAGGCGCATTGTCCTTCGGCTAGTACTGCTTGCCCGATCATACTCGCATCTTGAATATCGAGGAGATGTAAAGCCTGTGCCTGAAACTTCCATTGATAGTGAAGAGGTTCTATACTGAGATGCATCAGTAGGCGTTGGGCTTTTTGCAGCATGAGTCGTGTTTGGGCTTGGGTTTCGCGGGCTTGTAACTCCTTACTCAATATCTGACGAGGGCGAGGCTTTAGTTTGGGGAGGACAAAATCCGCCCCAAAGGTCAAAGGAGCAATACTATAATCACACAGACGAGGAAACCATTCTGTCCACCATGCTGGGGAAGGGCCAAGCTCGACTGCGATTGCTTTACCATTCCAATATAAGACATAGCCAATTTGCTGAGGCTCTAATACAAAGGTCTGACGAATCAGAATGATGCGCTCAGCACAGATACGTTTTTGTAATGGGGTAACACTCCCGTTTTCCCAGCCTAAGAGTTGCTGAAACTCGAGAATTCGAGGCCATAGCTTGTCAATTGAGCGTTCTCCGGAGGAGGCCCATAAACTACGTCGCAACATATGAGGCATCGCGATCAATTGATCGGGCAACATTAAGTTCCAATTGGCATCGGGAGGCGTAAGCGAAGCGGCATTACTAATAGAGCGTTCGCCATTGGCGGCCAAAACCAAAGACTCACAAACGGCTTGGCTCGGTATCCCATACTCGAGATAGCCCAGCTGCATGGGTACAATCGCCGGAAAGGGAGAATCGTTTTTGATACTCAATTGCGGCGCACTCTCCCAACGAAGACTAGCCAAAGGTGCAATCGACTTATGCGTTTGCGAACCGCTAGCCAATAAAGGGAGCAAGCTTAAGGAACCAAAATGTTGAATTTTTCCGGCGCTGATCCCTTTCAATAAAGCCCCAATAGTCTCGGGACCGGGATGTATCATCCCTTTTCTTTTCCAAATGTGTTTTTTCATAACTGACTGTTAGAGGCTAATGAGTCTCCTCTCGGAGGCGCATGGGTACCTTTAAGGTCAGTAGTAGTGAAGTGTCGGCGGTTAGGGAAAAACAGCCAGACCGACGAATATTTCGGCCAAGTGTATGAATAACGTCGCGATCTATGGGAATAGTATGTTTACTACTCAAGCTCAGTGATAAAGCGTATTTCTTTTATCAAACGGTAAATAGTAGGACAGTATTAAGAAAAGGCAAACAGTACAGAGATGTGTTGACGATCAGTGCTTTAAACATCTCTTTACTGGCTACTTAATACTGGGTACTTATTTATCAATTTAGCGGCCTAGCTTCTTTATCACGTTTCCAACGAACGCTTAACCTTAGCGCTCGGGACTCAAGTCACATTTACTTTTCAGAAAGGAAGTAGTACTAAAGACAAGCCCTAAACAAGAGTCTATTTTGGGCTGCAAAATCGTCTATTTCGCCCAAAAGAGTGGATGAACTTAATCATATCATTCTGCTTATTCCTTAAATTGAGAAGTGTGAGTGCATGCTTATCTAACATTTGTCTACAGACCATATTTGATCATTATACCCCTTGCATAAAACGCAGCAGATGAAAAACCTACTATTTCTCTTTACCTTTTTAGGATATTTAGCATCCTTGCAGGCGCAAGATCCCTTTCTCTTTGAAGAACAAAACGGCTTAGTGGTCATTGAAACAGCATCCGCTCCAGATTATGGAAATTGGTCTCTAGATACTGCGATTTTAGGTTTTACGGGTGAAAACTATCTGGTATACCAAGGTGCAAATCTCTATAACTCTCCTGGGAGTTCTCGTTTGGAATATAAAGTCCAGATCAATAAGGCAGGAAAGTATCGCTTGCAATGGCGGAGTCGTATTACTATCGGAAGCAGCAATACTGATCACAACGATAGTTGGTTACGGATCAATGATGCCTCAAAATTCTATGCCCAGAAATCAGCCAATGTTCTCTATCCCTATGGAAGTGGCATGACACCTAATCCAGAGGGTGCAGGGAAAAATGGATGGTTTAAAGTGTACCAAAATGTGCTAAATAATTGGACTTGGAATACCTCAACCAATGATAATAATCCACATAGCATTTTTGTCGAATTTGACTCTATCGGCATTTATACAATCGAGGTTTCAGGGCGATCTGCTGGCCATGCCATAGATAGAATCGTTTTATACCATAGCGATCTTAGTGCCAACCAAGCGCTAGATATAAATCTAGCGGAATCCCCCAAAAGTGTTTTGTCTTCAATCAGTAAGGAGATCATAAATTTTAATGTATTCCCTAATCCAGCAAAGGATTATGTTACACTTTCAATCCCAACCTCTCTTCCCTCCAGTCTTCGCAGCCTCAAAATCATGGACATTTCGGGGAGGCTGGTCAAAGAAATCACTCAGCACCTTAGCGCGCAAGAAAAGCTCATTATTCCACTTACAGATATTGCGTCAGGACTATATTTCCTCATGCTAGAAACCGAAGAGACTATCTATCGAGCTAAGTTTGCAAAAAACTAAGCCTTAGGAACACCTCTCTTTTGCGCTCCCTTCATAGACCAAAATGCGTCGTTTCGCCCCAGGCGATTAAAATCGTACGCAGCTTATGAGGAAATCCCAACTTTAGGCATGATTATCGTGTCCTTTTAGAGACGCTTTCATCAATCACACACACTTGAATACGATCAAAAGAGATCTTGCTTACCAAGTCAGTACTACCTATCTCGAAAAAAAAGCCAGCTATTTCATGGGCGGTTTGCTCCTAATAGCGGCATTGGGTATGTCGATCCCTGCCATGATTATGTCTCCAGCTGACATAGGCGAAGAGATTCCCCCCCAGGTGATCTATATCATCATAGGTGTTTTTGTCGGTGCAGGCTGGTTCTTTATTTCTCCATATTTGATCGACAGAGTTACGCCCAAACAACCGCTGATCTTTAATCCATACCGCAGAGGTCGCAGATTGGTTATCAACCTCTTTGTCGCTGCTATTTTTGTAGGATCGTTTTTGTATGTCTTCCACATTATTCCATTGGGTAAGGATGCAGCCGAGATGATCTATCTCGTTTACTTTTTTGATGCAATGATGGCGATCATGCTTTTGGTCAAGCTATTTAGTGCCCTTAAGTTATTGGTCCAAGCTCGGAAGTTTGGCAAGAGCCAACTCGAATTATTGGATGGACCGAGTTATGGCTTAGGGGAGCAAGTTCATTTTCGCGTTTTCAACGAACGCTTAGCTCCAGAAGTTCATGATTTAAACGTATATCTACGCAATATTCAGGAGACCTGGGATATCGGTGGCAGCAAAAAAAAGGAGGGTAAAAATTCGAGCGGCTTGGTTACAGAAGTCATCCACGAAGAAGTCCAATCGGCAGTTCTTAACGCTAAGGACGGAAAAATCAGTTTTACGCTCCCCAACTTTGGCTATCCAACCCAATACCTCAATCCTACGCCCATCTATTGGGAGATTATAGTCGAAAACGAAGAGATTGGTTTTGAGGCTCGCTTTTTTATAGAGGTGGTGTAAGACAAACTCATGAGAGAATCTGTCCAAAACTGAATCTGTTAGCTTAGGCTTAGTCGCAGCGTTCCCATGCAATGGTCAAACATAAGTATAGCCGCCCCTAGCTTAAACGCAGCTTTTCATATCCTGACGTTCCAGCATGGAGTACGAAAAAAATCTAGGTAAAATAGACGTTTAGCGACGTTTTTTGATGCCCAAAATCCCCAATAAACCTCTCGTCAACTCACGAGCAACAGTACGGCCAACTTGGCGTACCATGGTGTTTTTGGAAATTTCCTCGATGAAAGTTGGCTCCGCTTTACGACTGCGTGAACGAGAAGAAGTGCTAGTCTTACGGACTTTACGTGCTTTTTCACGCTCAGCCTTCATCTTCTCTTGGTGTTCTTCCTTCTCGGCTTCCTTGATTCGTTCA
>JBGCFA010000281.1:0-2591 GCA_045106675.1 Bacteroidia bacterium | reverse complement strand
TTGCGTAACGACGGCAATCACGGTTCCAATGGCCGCTAAACCTCCACCTGAAGCAATGTTTTCGGTATAGCTAGGGATTTTATCACCAAAGACATTGGTGCCTCTAAAAGCCTCTGAATTCTCGGTAAACTGACGAAACTCATCTTTGAGACGATATAAAATGGTATGTCGCTCTTCATCAAGCTTGGTGAAAAGGGTATTACTGTCTTTAATTGAGTGTTCGATCTCATCGATCTTATCTCGAATACTCATGGCCATATACTGGATATTAGAACGTACTTGGCCCAGACCGTTTTCTAAAGTCTGATCGAATTGTAGCCTCAGTCGTTTTTCCAGGTCAGTTTTCAGCTCCTGCATCCACTCTTTAGGAGAAGATTGCTTGCCAAACATGGACATGATGCTCTTACTAGTCAGGGCAAAAAAGCCTATTCCAGTATCCATTTCTTGAAGCGTCTCCTTGGTATTGAGATCATAAACTTTGAGCAAACTCAAAGCTAATTGTCCTACGCTCCCCTCGGCTTCTTTCTGGTTTTGCACCAGCATGGCCCTAATATCTTCTCTTACCGCAGCATCTTTTTGAAAGCGATCTTGACGAATTTGATAATTCGCATTTATATCTCCGTTTAGCTTTTTGATGGTTTGAAGATCGTCTTTGATCTTGTCCATGGCGGCAGTGCCCAACACTTCCTGATTGATATAGTTTCTCAATCCTTCATATCCGCTGCCTTCTTTACCCGCCATTTCTCTTTTTGCAGAAACAACAAACACTCGAGGATCAACTACGCCCTCTTCGTCTGCATATTGGAGGACCATGTCATGGTAACGCTGCAACTCATCCGGACTTTCGGCGAACATGTCAGACTTGGTCAGGACAAAAACCACCTTCTTTTGCCACTCTCTACTGATATGACGAAAAAACTGCCAAGCAGACTCTACATGAGGATTGCCGGCAAAAAAGACAAATACGACTAAGTTGCTATGAGGGATGAAATCAGTGGTAATTTCTTGGTGGTCGGTGATTCGGCTATTGGTTCCGGGAGTATCGACAATCGTTATCTCTTTGAGAATGGGTTCTGGTAGGCTTACCCGCATGAGGTGCTCTCGCTCCTGTACGATCTCCGACTCCTCACCGTAAACTATTTTCTGGACGTCTTGGGTACAAATCGCTGCGTCTGTCTTTGCAACCTCAGTCCCAACCAATGCGTTGACAAAGCTGCTTTTACCTGCATTGACTTCACCAACGATCACAAACATAAAGTTTTCCCGCACTTGCTCTCTCAACTCAGAGGCAATTGACTCCGCATTACCATCAATGGGATGGTGGATGGTAAGTTCGTGTAGGTCGCGGGCAAGTTCGGCGAGACGGGCTTGGAGAGCAGGTACTCGACGATCGGTAATCAAACTTTTCATTAAAGACAACTTAGAGAGAAATGTTGAATAATAGAATTGTTGTCCCGATAACAATCGGAATTGCATCATTATGACGCACAAAATTAATTGAGGTCAGCTATTGCAGCAATTACCCCTTCATTCAATCCCGATACCTATCAGGACAACAATTCAGCAATCCAACTTCTACTAAAGCTGTTCTAATAGTTCTCCAGCAATACCCATTTGCGAAAATCCTCCATCATGGAAGAGATTTTGCATCGTTACCTTACGGGTATAGTCTGAAAACATCATCAAGCAATAATCCGCACATTCCTCAGCCGTAGCGTTACCCAAAGGGGACATCATCTCACCGTATTTGAGCATTTTATCAAAACCAGCCACTCCAGTACCAGCAGTAGTGGGTGTGGGAGATTGTGAGATAGTATTGACTCGGACTTTGTTTTTCTTGCCAAAATGATAGCCAAAGCTACGTCCTATGGACTCTAGGAGGGCTTTTGCCTCTGCCATATCATTGTACTCAGCAAAGGTGCGTTGTGCAGCGATATAACTCAAACCAAGGATAGAACCCCAGTCATTCATCGTATCACGTTGGTAAAGCGATTGCATCACTTTGTGAAACGACATAGCCGAAATGTCATAAGTCTTATGTAACCAATCATAGTTGAGATTGGTATATTCACGCTTTTTGCGAACGTTGGGTGACATACCAATAGAGTGTAAGACAAAATCGATTTTGCCATATTGCTCTTCAGCGGCATCTAACAATTTTCCTATATCCTCCATGCTGGTAGCATCAGCGCCAATCAATTGAGAACCAGTTTGTTCAGCCAATTCATGGATTTGTCCCATGCGTAGGGCAACGGGAGCATTAGTGAGGATAAATTCGGCTCCTTCTGCTTTGGCTCTTTCGGCAACTTTCCAAGCGATAGAGAGTTCGTCTAGTGCGCCAAAGATGATACCTTTTTTTCCTTCGAGTAATTGTTTGCCCATAGTTCTATAATTTGTGTGGGTGCAATAAGTATCTTCTTATCACGGCGGCAAAATAAACAAGAATTTTTTTGGCGATCAAGTAGGGATTATTGAACCTCTTAAGCATATTAAGGGTAGGATAAATAGATAAAACCTTTTGTAGCTTTTGGAAGTTGGAATATCCTTAGCTTATTTCGCTCTTTGGAAGCTCTTCTCTTTGCTCTATGGTC
>JBGCFA010000280.1:0-35575 GCA_045106675.1 Bacteroidia bacterium | reverse complement strand
GCACCATTAACAAAGAATTCAACTGCATTGACGGTACCATCAGTATCGGAGGCAGTAGCCTCTAGCGTAATCGTCTGAGGTGCAGGATAGCTAGTCCCATCCAAAGGCGCACTGATGCTAACCGTAGGAGGAATTTTCGCTGTAAATTGTATTGTAGCCGAAGTCGTATTATTCAGATCATCGTCAGTAGCGATGGCATAGACATCATAAGTTCCAGGAGCTGGAATCACATACGAAAGCTGCCAAGGAGCCGCATTGACGGTTCCAACCGAAGCGCCATTGACGAAGAACTCAAGCGAATCGACCGTACCATCAGCATCGGAAGCGTTCGCCTCTAGCGTAATCGTCTGAGGTGCTGGATAAATAGTCCCATCCAAAGGCGTACTGATACTAACTGTAGGAGGAATTTTTGCGGTAAACTGGATCGTCGCCGAAGTCGTGCTATTCAGATCATCATCGGTAGCGATGGCATAGACATTATAGGTTCCGCTCGCGGGAATCACATAGGATAATTGCCAAGGAGCTGCATTGACGGTACCGACTGAGGCACCATTAACAAAGAATTCAACGGCATTGACGGTACCATCAGCATCGTTAGCGTTCGCTGCAAGCGTAACCGTCTGCGGTGCTGGATAAATTGTCCCATCCAAAGGCGCACTGATGCTAACCGTAGGAGGTAAAGGTGCCGCTGTGATGCTAAATTGGATCGTATCCGAATAGGCAATATTGGCCTTGTCATCCGTAGCAATCGCATAGACATCATAGTTACCCAAAGCAGTAGCGGCATAAGGAAATTGCCAAGGAGCTACATTGACGGTTCCAACAGAAGCACCATTGACAAAAAACTCAACCGAGCTGATTGTGCCATCACTATCGGTAGCATCAGCTACTAAGTTGACCGTCTGCGCACCCGCAAAGGAACTGCCATCAATTGGAGCAGAGATCGTAACGACCGGAGGAAAGCCATCATAGATCGCTTTTTGGATCATAAATGAATCCGCCACATTACCCGCTGAGGTCAAAAATTTCAATGATAGTTGATCACCATCGACCTCTAATAAACATGAGCCAAGCGTATTGAGAGAAGCATACATCGCAGGGTGATTGAGTGCCCCACCAGATATTTTGCCAGAGCTACCGGCTGTGATATAAACAGTACCAGAATCACTGACTGCATTGATATAGTTTTTTTCATAGGCTCCATCGCCTAATGCCTGGCCATTACCGCCGTCCACAATCATGGCCGGAGTCAAAGTAGATGACACATCATAATGACCATCAAGAAGAAACGAGCGTTCATAAGAATGACTATGCCCACTCAATACCAAGTCAACCCCATAGTCTTCGAGGATTGGCAGTGCGTTTTCACGCATATCGCGCATACGACCACCTGAATCACCAATATTGTCTGAATCATGGCTACCTTTGGTATAAGGTGGGTGGTGAAAATAAACCACTATCCATTCCTGATCCGTAGCTGCCAAATCATTGGTTAACCACGTGAGCATGCCACCCGCTATACTGCGATCTGAATCGTGCGAATCCATCGAGATGAAATGCACATTGCCATAATCATAAGAATAATACGCCTCTGTACCAGAAGCCAATCCGCCTGCCTCGGCATTCCGTGGCAAGCTAAAAATATCGTAATAAGGGCCGCTTTCAGTAGGAGAGTCAGTACCCGCATTATAAAATTCATGGTTACCCGGCGCAGGATAAAGTACGGTTCGCTTGAGTAACTCCTCGTACATATTTTCAAACACCGCCGTTTGGTACTGTAAGTCCGTGCCATTGTTGTAGGCATTGTCTCCCAACATGATCATCAAGTCAGTATGCTGACTACCCATCCGGTTATAGTAAGCATCTCTCACCGCACGTGCATTTGCATTTCCCATACCAGGATCACCCAATATCCACGCTTTGAGGACTTGTTGGGTACCTGCCGCTGGGGCGGAACGCCAGTATTGATCCGGACTAGCAGTTAAAAAGGTATCCGTTCCTTCGACGAAGGCATAATAATAAGTCGTATTGGGACTGAGTCCACCTACAAAAATCTCATGCTCAGTGCTACTACTGGCTTCGGTGAGACTTTGGTTGAGGTTAGATAGGTTGCTGCCATAGATCAACTTCAATTGGCGAGGGCTTTCTGTACGGAGTCGCACTACTACACTGGTATCGCTACCCATCTGTAGATACGGACCTCGTGAGACTTGTACTGGTGGGATATAACTGATCACCAACTGAGCTGCGAGACTTGGGTTAGCATCATAAGCATATGCGGCACGACCTCCTTCTCCCTCGATGAGGAACGCTAGGCCGTTATTTTCCTGCCATGCAGAACGATCAATTATTTCTTGCAATATTTCACTGAGATCAGGGCTCCTTTGGGCCGCTTGCGCTTGATTAAGGGTAGTCCAGATTGGTGGCAGCCAAGGGACGCTAGCGTTCGTCCGAGGACGGCTAGATAGATCTTGATTGGAAGCACCAAATATGGCAGCATCATCACTCGCCTCCCCACTGATCGCCAAATCTATCATATGATAGTTTTCGTCATCTGCGATGGACGTAAACTGCAGATAGGCCTCGTAGATCCTCGCGCCATGTGGTATCCCGAGATTGCTATAATGCAAACCGACTAGCTGATTGCCGGTGGCATAGCTTGCGTTACGGACGATATCCAAACGAGTCCCATTTAGTAAAACATTACCATTTTTATCTTCTTCGGCATCCGTATTACTGGCGGCGAGTGAATAAGTTTGGGTGAGCGGAATGATGGTATTGTCAATGATATAATCCAAGGTATCAGACCGACTTAATCCACCTTGATCTACCGCTACGGCGACCAATTGGTAGCTACCATTGGCGCTTGGCGTGATAGTATGGCTAAACGGATAAGTATTGTCATTGACCAATAAGCTCCCATTGAGATAAAACTCCACTCTGGCGACATAGTCAGTGGTGTCAGCCGTAATGGCAACAAAAGTGATGGGATCAAAGTCTACCTGAGTCGCATTGTCAACTATCCCTGTCAAGAGGATCGCAGGAGGCGTATTGCTCGGAGGGGGAAATATCGAATAATAAATGCTGAGTTCTGGTGCAGCCGTACCATTTGAAGATTCGGCAGTCCTTCTCCCCCAACCCGCCACAAAAAAACTAGCAGCCTGATTTAGTTGCCAACCGGGAAGGTCAATAATTTCTTGTAGAACCGAACTAATGTCAGCAGTACGTTGGGCAGGGCCAGCAGCACCAACAGTGTTCCAACTAGCAGGACTCCAGTTGACTTTCGCCTCGGTAAAACTTCGCCCGCTTAGGTTAGCAGGTACATTGGCAAAAGCAGGTGAATTGAAGTGCGATTCACCTCTGATCGTCAGATCAATAGGATTATCATCAAGCGTCTCATCAACGGTGAATTGGATAAAAGCGCTGTCTATTCTAGCCCCTGGGGGAACGCTCAGGTTTCTAAAACGGAGCCCGACAATTTGATCCGTAGAGGTTGATTCATTGATCAGTTCGAGATCAGTACTGCTGAGTTTTACGATCCCAGTGGTGTTTTCTTCCGCATCATCATCGGTATTGGCAATCGGCACATTGATACTCCCGGTATTGGCCCCGACATTGAAAGTATTGGTAGCGGAAGTAGTACTATTGCCATCATCATCAGTAGCAATAGCATAGATGTCAAAGGTTCCGCTAGCGGGAATGGTCCAAGAAAGATCAAAAGGGGCAACACTACTGTTGCCGACCGAAAGGCCATCCACAAAGTACTCCACATTGACAATGCTGCCATCTTGATCCGCCGTTGTACTAGTGAGAGTAATATTAGTAGGAAGCACTATAAAGGCTCCATTCAGTGGATTGGAGACACTGACAGTCGGGTGATAGCCGACAGATATATCTTTGTCGATCGCGAAGGAGTCTGCGATAATGCCTCCACTATTTAAAAACTTTAGTTTTAGAAGGTCCCCATCAACCTCAAGGATACAAGATCCTAAAGTATTGAAAGAGGCATACATCACAGGGTGATTGAGAGGTCCACCACTAATTTTGCCCGCATTACCAGTTGTAATATAGACTGTTCCTTCAGTACTATTTGTGTTGATATAATCCTTTTCGTAAGCACCATCGCCATTTTGGCGGCCATCACCATTGTCCAAAATCATCGCTCCCGTGAGCGTAGATGAATAATCGTAATGCCCATCTAAGAGGAAGGAGCGTTCATAAGAATGACTATGCCCACTGAGGACGAGATCAACACCGTAGTTTTCTAATATGGGCAGCGCGTTTTCACGCATATCCTTAAGACGTCCACCACTATCAAGCGGATCGTCTGAATCATGGCTCCCCTTACTATAAGGTGGATGATGAAAATAAACCACGATCCATTCTTGTTGAGTCAAGGCAAGATCATTTTGCAGCCAAGTCAACATCGGGCCGCTTGGACTACGATCCGAGTCATGCGAATCCATTGAGATAAAATGGATATTGGCATAGTCAAAGGAATAGTAGGCCTCTGTTCCGGAAGCCAATCCTCCTAACTCTGCATTAGTTGGAAGACTAAAAATATCGTAATAAGGACCGTTTTCAGAAGCTGAAGAGGTATATCCATTGTAAAACTCATGGTTACCCGGGGTGGGAAAGAGAGGAGATTGGGCTAATATATCCTCATACATATTTTGAAAGACTGCAGTCTGATACTCGGCATCGGTACCATCATTGTACGCATTGTCTCCCAACATCAAGACAAGGTCATTGTGTTGAGTGCCTAAATAATTGTAATAGGCATCTCTTACCGCTCTCGCACTGGCATTGCCGGTACCACAATCTCCTAATATCCATGCTCTTACAGGCTCTTGCGTTCCACGAAGTGGGGCAGTCTGAAAATAACGACTCGCATCAGGTCCCAATAAGACATTGGCATTTTCGAAGATCGAATAGTAGAAACGAGTATCTGCATTGAGACCTGTAAAAACCGCTTCATGCTCAGTGGTAATGGCAGCAGAGTTGTAGGATTCGGTATAGACACCCAAAGTCGTCCCTGCTTGCACCTCGGTAGGTACAGGGGTTGAAGTACGATATCTGACCACGGCCCTATCTTCAGAAAGCATCTGAATGTAGGGTCCTCTCGTGATAGACTGGCCATAGAGAAAAGATACAAAGAGACTAAATACAGCTAATAGACTAAATCGCTTGTCCATAGATAAAAAAAAGCTAGAGGATCCCCTTAGGATAGGGAAGATTGGTATATCGGTAATAGCAGGCCGTTAAGGTAACTGCTCTTGGAGGATGTAAGAACGACTAAAACTCGTGTTGCCGGGATAAGAAAGCACCGTAATAAACACACGAGAAACATCCGTACTTCCTCCTTGAAATATGATCTGTCCGTCCATATTCAAATCCGCAGGATCGTAGGCGTTTAGCACAAAGTTACGTGCAAAACTGGTATTAGACGGAGCTGATAGAACTTTTATAAAAATTGGAGTCGCATCATTGCTCCCTCCTTGAAATATGATTTCACCATCTGCATTTGCATCTCCCATCCAAAGTCCTTTTTGGCTATTGTCGAGGTCATTTAGGGCATTAGTCCCATAGGTAGAGATTGACGAAAAGTCCAAGGATAAAGCTGTTTTACTAAGACTCTGGGCAGTAGCACTCATGGCTCCGAGATGATTGCGATGTCTGACTACTACAAAATAATTGCCAGCAGCTAAAGCAGGGAAACTTAAAGGACTAACACCATCGAGGTCGACCACCCTACCATCACGTCTCAATAAACATGGTCGGGCTGCTAAAGTTTGAGTGTTATCAGTTTGATCTCTCAATTCGACCCAAACCCAATCGACAATAGCCGTAGAACCGCTAATATCCAAGACTGCTTGTCTAAGGTTCGCTTCTCCTCCGCCCCCGACTCTGGTATATCCACTCATAGCGGTATAAGGCTCGGCCATAGGCAATAGATCAAGCGTTCGCAGAGCGTCTCCCATCAACTGAAGATTAGAAACGTATGGTCCGCTCAACCAAACTCTAAGATCGAGGCTGATAAGATCGCGTCTGCCTAGAGAAAAATGATCTCCATCAGCTAAGGAAACCCCTTCAAATATGAGACTATTGCCATCGATATAATATTCAGTGGCGAGGATTTCACTGTTACTGAAGTTATTTCCCCCGTCTCGGAGAACGACAAATTCATTGATATGATCTAAAGTATATCCGAGGCCACTTAGGTCAAAACGCAAATCAACAGGCTTCACTCCTCCAAAAGCGGCAACTTGCCAGATGCGACGATTACGGGCAATGATACCAGACGGTAAATTGAGTGGATCAATATCCTCACTCATTCCCCAAAGGTCATGGCTGACGTATAAAAAATCTTCTTCCCCTAAGCTATCAGGGTCTATTGACAAAGTGAGAACGGCAGTCTCTTCATTACTCTTACTAGTTGTTTGCAAAAAGCATTGGATCGAATCACGACCGATACCGATAATATCATAGGGATAGTCAGTATCATCTACAAATCTATGTTGACTCGTTTCAATGACGATACCATATTTTGTCGCCAAATAAGTCTCAACATCCCTTCTTTCGCCGATATTGAGTTGGCGGTTATAGGCAATAATTTCTGCAACGTAGCCTCCCAAAGCAACTTCGCTAGGTCCGCTGGCCCCAATATTGACAAAGCCCGGTGCGGCACTAGCAAAACCCGCCGTCTCTTCGAGGCCATTTAGGTAAAACTGAGAGAAGAAACCACTATTAGAGGCAACCGCTACTACAGAACGGGTATCTCCAGATGTAAGGGGCTCACCACTGCCGACTAAGCTACCGGCAAACATCGTATGTGATTGTTGATCAGGACCAACAAACCAATCGCCACTGCCTTCCAAGGCTCGGGCTTCTTCCTGAGGATAGGTCTCTAAATTATAGACTACGAAAAGTGTATAAGGATTCCCCAATTCTAGTGCCCCTTGCATGCCATCATCAATGTCATCAAAGAATAGGGCAGGATTGCCATTAAAGCCTGATGGGCTTTGATGGAAAATTGGTTGTAAATCACTATCTAATTGTGAGAAATCATTGCCTAGACCACTTTGGTCTGCCCAAGCATCGACGCCCATTGCAGGAGAACTAGTGCTAATACCGGCATCTGCTCTCACCCAGAGAGTCATACCTGCGGCAATGCGAGCTGGATAACATGGTTCTGGAACATTTACCTGGCCTGGAGTACCATTGCCGGATGAGGCAACCCAATTACTCCCCAAAGCATTGTCTAAAGTATCATTGCGTAAGGCAATACTGGGGCCTTTGCCGTCAGCCAATAAAGGCCAAGGCGTTTTATCATTAAATTTGACCGAATCAACTAAGCAATAAGTTTTACTATACAGTAGCAGCTTCTCTCCGGCATTGTCTAAGCCAAAGCCTAGTGGCCCTATGAAAGGATTCACACCCGAAAACTGGAAAGAAAACAAAAATGTATTTTCTGCTAAAATCAAATAACCTCCAGCCGCAATGCTAGTGTTTTGGGGTAATTTATAATATGCACTATCTGTATGTAATTCCCATTCGCTGATGTCTACACTAGTGGCAGCAGGATTATACAATTCGATCCAGTTACCCGGATCGAATGATGCGGCTGAATTATAATTTATTTCATTAATAATGATTGGACTTGGTGCCGAAGCACAAGGATCACTCGTTACATTGACTGCTCCCGGTGTACCACCAAGCGGACTAGAAGGCAACCAAGCACCAGCTAAACTATTGTCTAAAGTAGGATCTGTAAGGGAGAGAGTCGGACCATTGCCAGCAGGCCCACGTGGCCAAGGCGCAATCGCTTCATATTCCACTTCATCCACTATACAAAAATCGGGATTCAGTAAAAAAACGTGTTCTCCCGTTCCCTTAAGGGTAAAACCAAGGGAGCCGACAAAATTGCTAACGCTAGGATATTTAGCAGTAAATGCGACAGAATCCTCTACCAAAACCCAATAATCTCCGGGTGCGAGGATGAGGCCACTAGGGAGACGAAAACCATTGGTTTCGTCCATCAAAACCCAATTGGAAACATCTACACTAGCCGCAGTGGGATTATAAATTTCCACCCAATCTCCAGGATCAAAACTAGAAAAGGAGTTATAATTAATTTCATTGATTACGATGCCTTCCAAGCTCGCAGGGCAAGCCGCTGCTTGATCATTGGCCGTTCCAGGGGTACCGCCAAGAGTTTGCGAAGCAGCCCAGTCATAGAGACTATCATTATTGCTTACATTATTGGCTAATGCAAGGGTATAACCCATACCATTAGGTGCCAAAGGCCAAGGGGGCAAATCGTTGTAGGTAAATTCGTCGACTTCACAATATGTCGGAGAAAACAATCTGAGTTTTTGTCCACTATTTGAAAGCGAAAAGCCTAGTTGGCCCACAAAATTATTGACAGAAGGATGTTGTGTACCGAATAATGCCGAATCTGCTACCATGACATAGTATCCTCCTGCGGGTATACTCGTTCCCAAGGGGAGGAAAAAACCAGCACCGGACTCATCTTTGAGTTGGTAGAGAGAAACATCAACGGGATTGGACGTTGGATTGTGAATTTCGACCCAGTCTCCTGCGTTGGCATTGATCGTATCAGACTGATAATTGATCTCAGAGATAAACAAATTAGGCGGGCTAACAGGCCAACAGGGATCAGGTCGTATGGTATTGGTACTACCGGGAGAGCCTCCACTGTTCCATTCGGTGCCCCAACTAGTCGGCAGATCATTGTCCAAATAGATATTGGTAAGTGCTAGGGTAGGACCGTTCCCGTCAGGGGTACTTGGCCAATCTCCGCCATCATCATAGACTACTCCATCCACGATACAACCGGTAGCACTCGAGAGAATGACCTGATCGCCTTTATTGCTGAGGCCAAAACTAAAGGCCCCGAGATAGTTATTGACAGTCGGATGTTGGGCTGCAAAAGCCAGTGAATCCTTTACGATCACCAAATAAGAGTTAGCTCAAATAGAAAATCCTAAGGGCAAACTCAATACTCCACTACCATCGCTGAGTTTCCAACTAGTGAGATCAACGGCGCTACTATTAGGATTATAGATTTCGACCCCATCACCAGCATCGATGGGTGGGGCTGAATTATAGCTAATTTCGGTGATAATAATATTTGCTGGGGCTGGATCACAAGGATCGAAAGCACCGGCATTGACAACACCGGGGGTACCGTTGTAAGTCGGGGACGCTACCCAACTGGTAGGTAGCGAATTATCAATATAAGGGTCTATTAGCTCTAATGAAGGTCCCGATCCATCGGCACTTGCAGGCCAAGGGTATTGATCATCATATTTGACCGAATCGAGGGTACAACCCGTATCCGTTAGGAGCTTTAAGGTTTCACCCGCACCACTAAATCCAAAGGGTATGGGGCCAATATAATTGCTCACTCCTGGATACACCGCCGCAAAGGAAAAAGTGCTGCGTACTAATACCAAATAGGCACCAGCAGCAAGATGAGTTCCATTTGGGATGGTATAAGAACCCCCCTGATCTTGAAACTGATAGGCACTTATATCAATACTCCCAGCAGTGGGATTATGCAACTCGACCCAATCGCCAGGGTCCTGTGCATTGGGTGGATTGTAATGAATCTCTGAGATCACTACCGCAGGGGTTTCCAATGGACATATCTGCCCCATGAGCCTTGGCCCAACCCATAATAGTATTACGACTAACAAAAGCCGAGGAGAACAATTTTCCCTCTGTTTCATGTGTCTTTTTTTACCCCGCCTAAAACAGGTTTTAGGCAATTAAGATGTATGGAAATTACAATCCTTAGGTTCAATTATCATTGGTAAAAGCCCGATTGGTATAACTTGCGTAGGGAATGGGGCAAAATCCGACTTAATGGGTTCTTTGACTTCCTTACCGTTTATGCTAAAATGTTGTATTTTAGAATCCACGATTAAAACTACAAAACAATAGAAATTAAAATGAGAATTACCCTACCATCGCTATTGATGCTTTGTCTACTTGCACTTAGCCTTAATGTGCAGGCACAAGAACAAAAAATGAAGCCGGAAGAAACTGAAGTTTGGACCCCTGTTCCAGAAGTAGTTACCCCTGGTGAACAAAGTCATCTTCCTCCATCCGATGCTATTGTACTTTTTGATGGCAGCAATTTTGATGCTTGGGAAAGCGCAAATGAAGGCGGCGGAGATGTAAAATGGACAATCGCTGACAATGCGATGACCGTCAAAGGAGGAACTGGTTATATCAAAACCAAACAATCATTTGGTAGCTGTCAACTACACATCGAATGGCGTAGTCCCGCCGAAGTCAAAGGCAATGGTCAAGGCAGAGGCAACTCTGGCGTTTTCTTGATGGGTAGCTATGAAGTTCAAGTATTGGACAACTACAACAATGTAACTTACTCCAATGGCCAAGCCGCCAGTTTATACAAGCAAGCCATTCCATTAGCCAATGCTTGCCGTCCTCCGGGAGAGTGGCAAACTTATGACATCATCTTTAGCGCTCCTAGCTTTAATGAAGATGGAAGTTTAGCCCATCCAGCATATGTGACTGTGATCCACAATGGCGTTCTGGTACAGAATAACTTCCAACTCAAAGGCCCAAGTGTATATATTGGCTTGCCTGAATACAAGGCTCACGGGAAATTGCCGTTAAGTTTACAGGACCACGGCAATCCGGTAAGTTTCCGTAATGTCTGGATCCGCGAACTCTAAGCAATTTTTTCATGTATAAGACTTTATTTATCTGCTTATCTCTCTGTTTGGGGAGCATATATGCTAACGCTCAAAACTATAGCCTTGCCGACGGGAGTAGTTGTACTGTCAGTGGCACCTCCAACATTTCTGATTGGACGGCTATCGTCAACGAAGTCAATCTGCAACTAGTTTTGGCTGACAATTTTTTCAGTCGCAAAGGTGTCAAAGTAGATGGACGCGTCACTTCGGCTTCGCTCAAGATTCCAGTCAAAAGTATCGACGGCGGCAAAGGCGAAACGATGAATGACAACATCTTTGAAGCATTTGACGACGAAGCCAATCCTGAGATCATTTTTCAATTGCAAAATGGCCGCATCCTTTCAGGGAACGCTGAATCTTTTCAACTTGAAATCAGCGGCATTCTCAGCATGGCAGGCCAGCAAAAAGAAGTAAAATTACTTTTAACTGGTTCTTCCAATAAGGCTAAGCAATTGACTTTTGTGGGCAAACACACTCTCAAAATGACTGCTTTTGGCATGGAACCTCCCACTGCCATGTTCGGCGCCATCGAAGCCGGAGACGAGGTAGTTATTGACTTTAATCTAAAACTGAAACTGGACGAATGAGATTTTTATCGTTAATACTGGCCTTACTTTGGGGCTTGAGTTCCCTTTGGGGTCAAACTGAAGGAAAAGAGAAGTGGACCACTTACGAAGAACGGATTCCCGGAACGGATGTCGTCTTCAAGATGGTCCTGATTCCCGGTGGCGAATACATCATGGGGAGTAGCGAGGGAGAAGAGGATGAACAACCTCCGGTAAGGGTAAAAATTGATTCATTTTGGATGGGCCAGTTTGAAGTCCGTTTCGATGAATACGAAATCTATCGCGAACGAGATCGGGATAGTGATTCGACTCGCAGCCTTGAGATTGAATATTCAGCTGATGCCGTTACACGTCCCAGTCCTCCTTATGAAGATCCTACTTTTGGTATGGGTAAATACGGTTTCCCCGCTGGTAGTATGACCCAATATGCAGCTTTGAAATACTGTAAGTGGCTCACGGAAAAGACGAATAATTTTTATCGTTTGCCGACTGAGGCAGAATGGGAATATGCAGCCAAAGCAGGTACTGAGACCCAATACTTTTTTGGGGATGATCCAGCTGATCTAGACCAATATGCTTGGTATTACGACAATAGCGACGAGACATTCCATAAGTGTGGCACCAAATTGCCTAATCCTTGGGGACTTTATGATCTCTACGGCAATGTCGCAGAATGGACCTTGGATCAGTATCAGGAAGATTTTTTCAGCACGATGGCTGATAGTACTGCGATCAATCCTTGGCGTAAGCCGGTGAGATTGCATCCTCGTACTGTTAAAGGAGGTTCTTTTGAGGATGAGGCGGAAGAGATGCGCTCCGCTAATCGGATACGTTCCAGCATGGAATGGAAAATGAGAGATCCTCAAATCCCTAAAAGCTTTTGGTGGAATACTGATTCTCCTTTTGTGGGCTTCCGGATCGTAGCTCCAGCCAGCGAATTGAGTCCAAAAGACATTCGCAAATTTTGGAAGATGACTTTGGATGAGTAGGCATTTTACCGCTTCGCGGAACGCTTAAAATCATCAACATATTTTTAAATATATAGGCGCAACTGAAAGCTTTCGGATTGCGCCTATCTTTTTTCAGGCCCCAGCACCTCATTGCATGCTCATGAAAAAATTACTACTCTACTTTATGCTCGCAGCCTCATTTATGGCCTGCGAGCAAACTACCCAAACCATTGAAGGAGATTTCACCGCCGCTATCCTACCTCAGCCCAAAAGCATCTCTAGCGTTAAGCAAGGCTTAGTGCTCTCAGAAAGCAGTAAGATCTATACCGCAAATGAGAAACTAGGCGACTTAGCCGATTTATTTCAAACGGACTTACATAAGCTCACCGGGCACAAAATGGAACGTGCCATTTCTGCCGATCAAGATGCAGACATTGTTTTTGCAATTGATGCGAGCATGCCAGAAGATGAGTATCAATTAAAGGTTGATAGCAAAATTGAACTAAAAGGAGGTAGCTATCAGGCTGTCGCGATGGGCAAAAATTCCTTGCTACAACTTGTGCAGACGAAAGGAGATGAATTGATCTTTCCAGTACTGGCGATTTCAGATTCTCCAGACGCAACTTATCGTGGCTTGATGATCGACCTTGCTCGGAAATGGCACGATGTCAATTCTATCAAGGAGTTAATAGATTTGGCAGCTTTTTATAAGCTCAATTATGTCCAACTGCATTTTACAGACTACCAATCCTATACCCTACCGTCCACCAAGTATCCCAAACTATCCACCCCAGATAGGCATTATAGCTTCGAGGACTTAAAGGATTTAGAAGCATATGCTCAAGTCAGAGGCATTAGTATCATCCCTGAGATTGACATTCCGGGGCACTCTAGTCCATTTGTCAAGATGTATCCCAAAATATTTGCGATCCAAGATACCGCCAGCAACCCTTGGATTATCAATATGGGCAAAGAAGAGGTCTATACCGCTTTGGATACGATCATCGGCGAAATAGCAGCTATTTTTCAGGCAAGCCCATATTTTCATATTGGAGGTGATGAGGCCATTTTTAATCAAGTGGATCAAGACCCAGCAGTGCAAACTTATATGGCTAAGCATGATCTAGGCACCGATGTACACGAACTCTATCGCCACTTTTTAGTAAGGATGAATGAAATCGTAAAAAGCCACCAAAAACAGATGTGTGTTTGGGAAGGCTTTCGCAAGGAGGGGACGGTTGAAATCCCCAAAGACATCATCGTATTTGAATTTGAGACCAATCGTTATCTGCCAGATATGCTCGTAAAGGATGGGTATACGGTCGTCAACACCTCTTGGAAGCCTCTTTATGTCGTCAACCAAAAAAAATGGGAACCCAAAACAATCTATGCTTGGAATATGTGGCGATGGGAAAACTGGTGGCCCAATGCGCCCTCTTTTGAACCCATACAGCTAGAAAAATCATCCCAGATCATCGGTGCCCAAATGTGTGCCTGGGAGCAAGCTCAAGTAGTAGAACTCCCTAGCTTGCGTAAGCGAGTGCCTGTGTTTTTGGAGCGAATTTGGAATACAGAAGAAAAAATCTCCTATGAGGAACTAATGTCTCGTATGAATGAAACGGATAAGCGGCTTTCACTTTTGATAGGCAATGACGCTCAAGATAGCCTATTGCTAGACCATAACTTTATCAAACCAGAGGAGTAAGCCTAGAACTTATTTTTCCACATCATTGACTCTACGGGTCGGTCAGTGCGGTTGGTATATTTGGCGTTGACTTTACGATTGTAGGGATTGATGACATTGCCATCGACCTCAAAATAAATCAACTGACCTATCGGCATACCCGGATACACTCTTACAGGTTGTACGACCGTAATTTCCAGCGTCCAAGTATTGCAAAAGCCGACATCTCCTTTACCAGCAGTAGCGTGAATATGGATTCCAAGGCGACCGATGGAACTTTTGCCTTCCAGAAAAGGGACATGGATGTGAGACTCGGTATATTCTTCGGTAACGCCGAGATATAGGGTATTAGGCTCCAATACATAGCCTTCAGAGTTCATTTCGATCTCTACGACCTTATTGTGTTTGCGAGCGTCCAGTTCACGATCTTGATAAACTGCCAAATATTTACCTAAGTGAACATCATAGCTATTACTGCCCAGACATTCAGGACGAAAAGGTTCTATGACGATATTTTTTTGTTCTATCTCGGCGAGGATTCTAGCGTCGGATAAGATCATGCGGCTTGACGTAAGGTGATAATATTCAGGTCGCAAAGGTAGATAGATTCCCTTAAATTTTCAGGAACAAGTAAAAAATAACTTATCCTTTCGAGACAGTGATTTTTCGATGAAATGTCAATATTATTTTCGGATTGTAAGCAAGCTCAAAGCTTACTTTTTGATCACCTTCTGTAGTTGGCTTCCGGCTTGGTAGGCTAGACTTTCTCGAACGTCAAAAGGGATTCGAATAAAAAAGGTTGTCCCGACGTCTTCTTGAGATTCTAACCAAATTTCTCCACCGTGTGCTTTTACGATTTTCTCACAAATCGCCAAGCCAATACCCGTACCGGGATATTCTTCCAAAGTATGGAGTCGTTTGAACATCCCAAATATCTGAGCTTGATACTCTTCTCTGATGCCGATTCCGTTGTCTTTGATAGAAATAACAAAACTATCTTGCTCAAGTAGAGCCTGAATATAGACTTCCGGATAAGAAGCTTTATTGTATTTAAAACCGTTTTCGATTAAGTTTTGAAATAACTGTTTGAGCTGAGATTTGTCGCCTCTTATCTCAGGCAGATCATCCCATTTCAATAAGGCCGTTCGTTGGTGGATTTGTCTCCCACTAAAATGTCCTTTTAACTCTTCAAATAAGTGATTGAGCGAAACAGTCTCCAAGTTTAAGGTGAGTGAAGCTGTCCGAGAGTATTCTAGCACATCTTGAATCAGCGTATAAGCATGCTTACTATTCTCTACCGCAAAATCGAGAAACTCCTTTAGTTCTGGATCCCCATCAGGAGGTAGGCGACGCTCTATCAAGGAGAGGAAAGCGCTGATATTCCGAATAGGGGTTTTGAGGTCATGAGAAGCGATATAGGCAAATCTTTCTAGCTCTTCATTGGTCTTTTCCAGCTGTTGAGTATACTCTATCAGCATGGATTCAACTTGCTTGAATTGGGTCATATCAGTCCCCAAGAACACATAGCCTACTTTTCGTTTGTTGGAGTGGTGAGCAGGCGAAATCGTCAAAATCAAGGATACTTGTCGTTGATGAAAACGAATCTGTATCTCCCTTATAATCTCTTCTCCTTGCTCCAAGGAGCTAATTTTCTCCTTTATTTTTTGCCAATCTTCAGCTTCTAGCTCCTTCAAAATCTTCTGTACCGGCAATCCGACGAGTAGATTACGGCCAATCTGAAAAGCTTTGATAGTCGCTGGGTTTACTTCTCTGATGATAAAGTTTTCATCCGTCAGCAACATAATATTGGTCATAGCCCGCATCACATTGGTAGAAGCTAGCCCTTCTGAAATCTCGTCTACTCTATAATTGACATATATCCAACTCAACAGCATAATAGAAATCCCCGTCGGAATCGACAGTAGATATTGTCCTGTAAAACTCATTTGAGCGGGAAGCAAAACGAAGACTCCCAGTATAATCACCGTCAAAAAAACGATCAAAGAGAAGAATATTCCTCGACCAACACGATCTTCAGTTGTGCGAGCATTTCTATATGAAAACCCAAAAGACAAAGCGATCATTAATATCGCAGCGGCTTGCCAATAAATCCAAAGTTGATGCCATAAGCTTTGGTTGACATCCAAAACATAGCCCCACCTGCCATCGACCTCCAGCAATTCGGCGATGAGGTAAAAATCAGTAAACAAAAATAAGATTGACAGTAATATTGGCGGTATGATGAATATTCCTAAAACCAAATACTGACGAATACGAGGCCAACTCCAATGGAGATTGGAAAAAATGAAGGCATTTATTACCGATAAATACAGCGTCCATAATGCCAGCAACGAATGTGCCTTAGACCAAGCATAAGGTGCAGGCTGCGTTATAGGGACTTGTGAGATTTCATATTCTATGAACGCCAAAACAGCTCCCAAAACACATAAGGCAGCTCCAAGTTGATAAATAAGGGATTTACGATCAATTGATCTTAGCTTGATGGCCCTTAGGAGTAAACCAACACTTACAAATAATAATATTGCGGACAAGGCTACCCTCATGGCTTCCTTTTAGGACTTAGGTATGATGCACTGCTATAAATAAAGTAGACAAATTTCTCTGCCTAAACTATTAATCATGCTAGATCGGTCAATCAAGATACTTGATTGGTACTTTCATAAGGAAGCAGTTTCATAATAAGTCTTACAAATTTGGCCCATTAAAACTTGGCGGTAAAACCAAGACTTGGCAAAAATGGCAATTGATAGACGGGCTCAAACGCTACGCGATCAAAGAAGAATATGTTGTTTCGATTGTACACATTGATCGCATTGAGGCTGACCTCTAACAATATACTATTACGCACTAACCAACGCCGTTTTGCGGCAAGGTCCAGACGATGATAATAGGGCAAACGTCCTGCGTTGATCTCATCTGCCAACAGTAAGCCGAGTTGCCCGTTCTGCGTAGCAATATCTGTCTGTGCTCCATCTTCAAAGAAGTTGAGTTTTTCAAAATATCCTTGTGTCTGAGTAAAAGGAAAGCCTGAGCCTAAAGTCCAACGCATACTCACCTCCCATTTACGAGCTGAAAACTTGGGCCGTATCAAGCGATTGCGATCATCCATGACCGAAAACGGATCACTCTGGTAGGCTGCAACTAAATTAACCGTATGCCTGCGATCATAAATAGGATTGTACGCACGCGGTACAGTTTGATCCAAACGATCAGTACGAATCACTTGAGCCAAACCATAGTTGGTGTATGCGTAAATGTTTTTGGTCCGATATTTCAAGATGAGGTCTATCCCTCGGGCAACGCCTGTCTCTGTAATAAAATTGGGATCATCAGGAAATATCTTATCCCGATTGATATTGGTGAGCTGGGTGAAGTTCTTATACCAACCTTCTACATTGGTCGTAAGATTGTCCACTAACTCAATCTCTACTCCAGTAAGTAAGTGCCAAGAAGTCTGTAAGGTCGAACTTTGGATTTGGTTTTGCAGTTGTGAAGGTGCAGACAAAAATCCTTGAAATAGATTGACAACATCTCTATCGGAGACAGCTCCCATCAAATTTTGCGAGTAGCTACCTGCCGCAAAACTAAGACTCAAACGCGTGAAATTGAGCTTTCCTCTGATCCGAGGCTCCAATCTCATGGTACGCTGATTGTTGTAATAATGGATATGCACACTTGGTTCCAATACCGCGCGCTCATATTTTTTACCACCACCACGATCTTCTTGAAATACTTTTTTATAGTTGGCATACATCGCAGCTTCTGAATTAGAAGAAATCTGCTCTGTTCTAAAACCAAACGAATTGGTAAAAGAATAATCAGTACTAAAGCCTAAAAACTGGGTTCCAAAGTTAAACTCATCTACTGAGTTGAAGATATATCCAACTTCTAATCCTCCACCAAAACCTGAGATACTACTACGACGAGGGAAAGTCTCAGTCTGAGAACGCAAAGAGGTATTATACTGTGAATAGGAGAAAAAACCTGAAATAATCGCTCCAGCACCAGAAGGCAAGGTTTGAAAATTGCCACCACCACCAACTGACTCCCAGCCGATATCAGCAGGAAACTCGAGATTCACATTATCCGTCTGACGGAACGCAAAAAGGTTAGCATAATTAATCCCATCTGTCATGCTTACTTTGCCAAACAGATCCAGAAAATTATAAGGCAAACCGTCGCCTTCATTGATATAGGGATAAATGGTCTGTCCAGTCCGGTCGATATAATTGTTACGAGCTGAAACGATATAACTCACTCCTGCGCCTGGAGTTTTACCTTTGACCAATGGGCCTTCCAACATCGCAGAGGCTGAAAATGGATTGAAATTGACTTTCGCTTTAGTCTCCTTCAGAGAACCATTACGGGTTTTAATGTCAATCACCGAGCTGATACGCCCCCCAAACTCACCCGGATATGCCGCTGAGTACACATCAATCGAACGCACATAATCCGGATCAAAAACACTAAATAATCCGATCGAGTGGAAAGGGCTATAAATCACACTCCCATCGAGTAACACCATATTTTGGATAGGCGTACCCCCTCGAATATAAAGCTGTCCTCCTTGATCGCCAGTAAAAACAACTCCTGGCAATACCTGTAAAAACTGCGCAAGGTCAGGCGCTCCCACAGAAGGCAAGAGGTCAATCTCTTGAGGATCAATACGAGTCAGCCCCGTTTCAACTTCCGTTTTATTGATTTTTCCAGTCTGCTGCCCCACGATCAATACCTCATCGGTAAAGACCATCCGTTCGAGTAAGACAAATTTTTGAGTTACTGTTGTAGCTAATTTCAAATCTATCGTTAGGAAGGTCGTATCATAGCCATAATAATATGCGACCACCTCATAAGTCCCTGCTGGCAACTTTGGAATACTGTAGATACCTTCGGCATTGGTATAGGCCCCTGCCTTGATTTTGGGGATAAAGATCACGGCACCAGCCAATGGATCACCATCTTCGTTTACTACCGTACCCCTTATTTGGGATTGCGCCTGAGCGAACGTAAAATTCACCAACAAGCAGAATGTCCCAATAATACCAAGCCAGATTTGCCTCATAATTTTTTATTAGCCACCAAATCTACAACCAAGGGACGGTATTCCCCAAGGGTCAAATTCGCTTTCGGCTTACAAAGCAACTTTTCACGTCAAAATTCATCTTTAGTGCAAATAAATTTATATGAAAAAATATACTTTAACTCTCCTGCTACTACTCGGGAGTGCTTCTTTCCTCTTCGCCCAAGAAGCCTATCCCACCGAACTGCGCTCTTATATCGCCAAACAAATGAAAAAGCAAAACATCCAAGGGATGAGTGTTGCTTTAGTCGATGATCAAGAAGTTCTCTGGTCAGAAGGATTTGGCTTTGCCAATGTCGAGGCAGGCAAAAAAGCAGATGAAAGTACGCTGTATCGAGTAGGTTCGATCTCCAAACTCTTCACTGCGATGTCCATCATGCAGTTGGTCGAGCAAGGCAAAATAGATCTTGATGTGCCTATATCAACCTATATACCTGAGTTTGCACCAAAAAGTCACAGCGAAAACCCTAGCTCGATCACGACCAGGCATATACTCACTCATCAATCAGGTTTGCCTTCAGATATCATGAAGGATTTTTTCATGGATGGTGCGCCTGAGTTTAGTGCCATCATTGACTTACTCAATGAAGAATATGTTTGTGAAGAGCCGAACACGATTTGGTCATATTCGAATGCAGGTTTCTCCACATTAGGCGTGATTGTAGAGCGAGTGAGTGGAGAAAACTTTTTTGACTACACCCAAAAACATCTTTTCGAGCCGATGAATATGCCTATGGCTTACTTCAAACTCCGAGAAGATATGAAGGAACTATACTCAATCGGCTATGTCGGTAAGGGTGAAGCCTATGATGAGCCTCCTATACGCGACGTTCCCGCAGGGCTCATGCATGCCAATGTCGCCGAAATGGCGCACTTCATGCAGATGCTCAATGCTAAGGGAGAGTACAATGATCAACAGATTCTCAAAGCAGAGACGCTCGCCGAAATGCTAAAGATTCAAGCAGGAGCTGGTGAAATTGACTATGACCTCAAAATGGGTTTATGCTTTTTTCGTTCAGATCGTATCGATTATGATTTTGCGGGAGGTTTTGCCGGGCACGGAGGCGATACTCGTGCCTATCACGCTCAGTTTGGCTGGTTACCAGAACAAAAACTAGGCGTTGTCATTCTGACGAACTCTGAAAATGGTGGAAATCTCGCGGGAACACTCAAAAACAAAATCCTTTTAGAGGCACTCAAAATTCGTCGCGAATTAGTACGCCCTGAAGTTGACGAAACCGAAGAAAAAGCCCCAAAAATCAAGGCCAAGCCTAATGATGATACTTTCCTTGCAGAGCAAGAAGGTTATTATGCGCTAGGGCCGTATCCTGTCCATCTTACTTATAGTAGAGGACGACTACAGGGCAATGTGCAAGGCACAAAAGCCGAAATTGTCCCGAACAATCAAGAATCCTATACTCCACGCTTTAAGCTTGGACCTTTTGCCATGACTCAAAAAGACCGTTGGTTATCATTCGAAGAAGTCGGAGGACAAGCCATCATTAAGGGAGCCATGACCAATCGGGAAGGCGTATTTGCGGTCAAAGTCTCCCCCAATCCTATCAGTGAGACTTGGTCCAATCGCTACGGCAATTATCTATTGGTGGACAAACCATCCTCCGATGTCGCTTATAACTTTCTTGTAAAAGTAGCACTCAGCGAAGCCGATGGTGTACTATACCTCGCCTCCAAAGAACATGAAGGAGAAGGTGAAGCCATGACTTTTGGGATCAATCCAATCAATGATGGCCAAGCCAAAGTTTATGGACTGGGCCGCAATTGCGGGGGCACCATTTTTGCCTACGAGCAAGACAACAAAAGCTATATCAAAATCTGGGGCCTTGTGTTTGAGCGCATGGACGAAGAGGAGGAGTAATACAGCTCAATGCAAGCTTACCACTCTTTTTCCCACAAATAGCCATCCATCCAGATGCGTAACATCCCCTTTCGACTTGGATCACTGATCGGAGTCGGGAGGGGAAAACTATATCCGTCAGCACCTGGCTTGAGTACCCTGAAGTTATAGTCTATCAAATGACTGCGATCCGGATGCTCATAGTGGTAGTAGATGCTTCGCTGCTTCGCAGAACGCTTGGCCGCACTCTCTTTGAGTAGGACGATTGCTTTATCTCCAGCTAGCTGAACGTCAAATTTGGCGGGATTACTGTATTGCTTTGTCTTGGGTCCTACGGCTTTACTCGCCTGCGGTACGCCATAGCCATGCGCATAGTCATAGTAAGGATAGAGATGGCCACTTTGCTCTAGTTTGAGGAAGAGTTCCCGCAGGGCTAAGTCAGGAAAACGCTCCTTGACACAAGCCGCAAAACCGGATACTAAGGGCGTGGAAAATGAAGTGCCATAAGTCTCAGAGATGGGCGACAAACCATTGAGGCTAGCCACATGCCCCGGAGCTGAAAGATTGGGTTTGCGTTGCTTGAGAGCATTGGGGCCATAAGACCCAAAAGATATATGAATCGGCAGCTCTGCTTCGGTGCCACCTATGGTCAATATTTTGGGTTGATCGGCAGGTGCATTGAGGTAGCGCCAATCCTTATCGCCATCATTACCAGCCGCATTGACGACTAAGATGCCCTTATCAGCCGCTAGGCCAGCAGCCCGACTCACAGGAGCCGTCTTGCCATCCATTTGGGCGGTAGTATAGCGCTTTTTAGTATAGCCAAGCGAGGAACTAATGATATCTGCACCATTTTGATCGGCCCACTCCATTGCCGCCAACCAATGATCTTCTTCTACTAGTTTTTCAAATAAACCATGCTCGGTCCGAGCCAGTAAAAATTCAGCCTTCGGCGCAGCTCCGATCAGGTCTTTCCCGTACTTTCCGGCGATACAGCCCAATACGGAAGTGCCGTGGCGACCATGCGCATAGGCATTGTCATCGCCACCATAAAAATCTCGCGTAGCAATGATTTGATCGTTCTCATAGAGATGCTCGAAACCTGGCGCAATATTGACGCCACTAAAGCCTACATCAAAAATCGCAATGCGCACCCCAGCCCCACTCAAGCCTTGCTCTACAAAATAATCCAACTCCATTTGTTTGCGCTGCGCTTTGAGGATTTTTTCCGCATTCACTTGCACCGCTGCCAATGCCCCTCCTTGGCTGAGTTGCATTTGTCCGAGTGCCTCCGTTTTACGCACACATGACAAGCTTTCTATTTGAGTGATTGCTGCTGGGCTAGCTTGCACACTCACCGCATTGAACCAGCGCAAAGGATGCCGAATAATCGCCTCTGTTTGCTCTACTTGTGCTAGATAATCCCCTGAGACGGGCCAATCTGACTCATCACAGAGATCAAGTCCTTCACGCAGCCTGCGTTCGATGGCTTTGCTATCTAGCGTTTCGTAAGGATCATATTGACTGCCGACTTTGTCTTTGAAATATACCAGATAGACATCTTGGGCTGACAGACTTAAGGGCAAACACAGTAATAGGGAGAGAATAAATTTCATCTAGACTTCGCTTTATCCTCTAAGATAATAGGAGAATCCTAATTCTACGGGGACCACCTCAAAATTGCGCTAAGCGTTCCGCGCAGCGGAGCAAACATCAAATACCGTAAAGGCGTAACATTTTACGCCTCAGACCCAAGCGTTCTGCACAGCGGAGCAAAGTGATTTTCAAGATTTCTCCTTATTGAGAAGTCGCAGATTTCTCACCCTGAAGGGATTCGAAAGCGCGTTCCGCGCAGCGGTAATAAATGAAAAGATTATAGAAAAATAGCAATTGAGGGACGAAAATCACCTTATCATTGGAAATTAGCCGTAAAATAGGTATCAGGTTACCTATTGAATCCATAAGGATACAAAGAAGTGTGAGGCTTAATAAGCCTTATTTTAACTCTAATCATTATGAACAATTCCATTCTTTTACGCATAGGTCTCAGTTGTCTTTTGACCCTTATGATGCTGACTATCGTTTTGGGACAACAAAGACCAACTGCTATTGCTGATGATCATGTTTACCAAATCGTCGTCAACCACGAAGAGCAGTACGGAATCATTTTACAGGACATGGGAACCCCTGCAGGCTGGAAAACAATTGGTAAAAACGGAAGTCTAAAGGATTGCCAAGCCTATATCGAAAAAGTCTGGACAGATATGCGTCCGCTCAGTATCCAGAAGATGAACCTACCCGCAAAAACGGAATACCAGGTGGTAGTTAATCATGAAGAACAATATTCCATTTTACCTAAAGAGAAGAAAGTTCCACAGGGATGGAAAGCGATTGACGTTTCAGGTAACAGGAAACATTGCCAAACCTATATCCTAGGGGTTTGGACCGATATGCGTCCGCTCAGTCTGCGAAAGAGATTGGATCGCTAAGGGTTTTTAAGGGGAAAAGCGAAAGCAAAGACCCCACAAAGCAGTCTATTTGCCTACTCGGGTAATAGCTAGCATCAATCTACCCGCATCCTCGTCAATCCACCATGCCCTTTAGCATCTTGCAAAAGGGCAGATTGAGGCGTTCGCGGCTCAGCGACAAAATCCCCATCGATATAAAATTTGTACAAATACTCCCCCGGCACTAAATCTAGTTTACACTCCCAGCCATCCGCAGTTGGATAAAGGCTCGTACCAAATAGATTCCAATTATTGAAGGTCCCGATGACATTGACCTGCTTTGCCTCTGGATAGCCTGCAATCTTAAAACGAGTGCTACCCTCGCGGCTCGCTTTGGGTGAATTGAAAGCTTTGTGGGGAAGTGGTTCTTTAAGGTTTGCGACTTGATAAAGCAGATAGGCCAGTAAAGCTGCATTTTCCTGCATATCTGATACGGGCACATACTCATAAAGATCAATATCCGTATGATGCACGGCCGAAATATAGTCTAGCGGGTCCTGAATAAATTGAAAAGCTGGCACATTGATTCGATCAAAAAGCTCATGATCCGTTTGATCGGTGTATTGCAGTGTTAGGGTATTTTGTCCGGGACAATCAGCCAACAATGTCTCAAATACAGGCAAAACTAGCTCATTGCCCATCCCATAAATGCCCCGAATTCGTCCCGCGCCATTGTCAAGATTAAAGTAGGCCGTAATCAAATCTGCCTCAGCCTGCATTTCTCCCGTCCAGATATCTCCCACAAAATCACTCACATAGGCCTGTGATCCTAAGAAGCCCTGCTCATGACCGCCCCAAAGCGCTAGTCGGATTGTACGCTTCATCGGCAGATCAAGCTCTTTCAAAATACGCATCGCCTCCATCATCATCACCGCGCCTGCTCCATTGTCAACCGCGCCACTAGCCCCATGCCAGCTGTCAAAATGCGCCCCGAGCATAATCACTTCTTTTTGTAAAACAGAATCTTGGCCGCTGATCTCCGCCAATAAGTTTTGATGATAGTCGGTTTCTTGCCCAAAACTCGTCTCAAGCTGTATTTTTAATTTTGGCTGTAAACCAGCTGCTAAGAGTCGTTTTATCCGCCCAAAGTCTTCATTGGCAAAGACAAAAGCAGGCGGTATTGCCAATGAATCTTCGTGGATGTAGGAAGGAAACAGATGATTGCCATCCGCATGCAAAATCCCATAAGGATAATCACTCGATTCCACCAAAGCCAAAACCCCTTCCTCAATCGCAAAACGAAAAAAGCCAGCTCTCGCCTCACGCTCTTGATCTCTGCCTGCTATGGCTGTATTGATGGATCGTCTACCCAGATAGCCAATCTCGCGATGATTGGGATCAGGATTATCAGTGGCTCTTTGCAATTCCTCTTCCGAAAAACGGCTAAAAAAGGGCCTTGATTGGCTTTCGACCGGATAGTAAGTATCTCCTAGGAGAACGATTTTGCCCTTTAGTTTACCAGCATACTCATAAATCTTATCAGCATCCTTGAGATATATCAACTCGCCTTCCACAACTCCATCCGTAGCTTGGGTATATGCTGCTGGAAAGGCTTTGATCTTATGGTAGCTAGGCTTGATCAAGGCAACATCAAATGCCCCTAACTCCCATGAGCGATAACCTCGATCAAAGTTGTGGTAGTAAACCGAGTCCATGCCCCAATTTTCTAACTGTTGCCCCGACCAATGCAAAGCCTCATAATAATTTTTAGTCCCCATCAAACGCCCGCCAAACACATCCGTGAGATAAGCTAGTGTCGGCATCGATTGGCTATTTTGGATGGCCTCAGCCTTAATTTGATCTAGTATGTTGCTGGGCGTATCGGTCTCGCTTTGCGGAACGCTTTCGTCCAACACTAGGGCCATTTGACAATGTGGACAGACAGCTCCCGCATCAAAATGCAGCGTATCACAATCCAGTCCACAAGGCGTGCAAATATATTGTCCGTGAAGCCCCAAAGCGGCTATTGCTAGCCAAATAAAAATCAATAATCGTAGCATAATGTGTTAGTGTTTAGCAGTCCGCCTGATACCAAACATAACGATTAGTTCGATCTTCGAATTATCCGCTTTCAAAAAAAGCGTTCTGCGCAGCAAGGCAAATAACTAATACCGTAAAGGCGTAATATTTTACGCCTCAAACCCCAGCGTTCTGCGAAGCAGGAAAAAAGTGATTTTCGAGATTTCTCCTGATTGAGAAGTCGTAGATTTCTCACCCTGAAGGGATTCGAAAGCGCGTTCCGCGCAGCGGCTCACAATATCGCTGGCAAGATGTAATCCCTCATGATGATTTCAGGCTGGAAAAACCGCCCGTTGCGAAAGTTACCGGAGGTGATAGCTACTACGAGATCAAGTTCTTCTATCACAAAAATGTACTGTCCTCCAGCACCGCGCGCCTCCACCGAATGAATCGTCTTGCCCTTGACCTCATAAGTATGATGCCACCAATAGTAGCCGTAGCCATTTTTGTCATTGGTATTGGCGAGTGGAAGATAGTTTTGCGTTGAAGCTTCGATCCAGCTTTTAGGGAGGATTTGCTGGCCTTGCCAAACGCCTTGATTGAGGTAGAGTTGCCCAAATTTGAGCATATCTTGCGGACGCATCAGCATACCTCCACCGAGATACATAAACTTTTCAGGAGTATTTTGGATCACATAGCCTTCAATCCCTAGCGGCTGAAATATTTTCTCATGTTGATACATGCCCAAGTCTTTGCCCGTCGCTTCGCGCAACATTTCGCCTACTAGACAGGGGTTGGCTGAACCATAATTGGCTTCTTTTCCGGGTGTATTGATCATCGGAGCAGAGAGAATTGTCTTGGTCCAATCAGGGGTAGGCTGGTACTGATCTTCAGAGGCGAGAGAAGTCCGATCGATGCCAAAATCCACGGCATCTAAACCAGAACTCATCGTCAGTAAATCAGATAAGCAGATTTCTTCTTTTTGACTATCACCTTCCATCAAAGACTGATATGCTTCGGGTAGATGATCGATTAATTTTGCTTTTACACTGGAGATATAGCCATCAGCAATCGCAACTCCCGCCAAAGCAGAACCCATACTTTTTTGTGCAGAACGAAGTTGGTGGGGCGTATGAGGTCCAAAGCCATTGAAGTAGTTTTCGTAAATCAGTTCGCCTCCTTGCGCAATCAGGACTGCGTCAGTGAAAGTGAGCGTTTCGGCCTCTATATCTTCGACCATCTTGAGCAGCGGAGCTCGGTCTAGTTTTGGCTTTGTCCCTGCGGGGAACGCTTGGCCAAATCCTGCGGGCTGAAAAGGATCGTTTGCATAAGCGTCATACTTAAAACCAACAGGAAAATCACCTTCAAAGGGGCTCATCTCCGCCTGAGTCAGTTCTTTTTCACCGATCATCCATTGAAGAGACAGCGCGTTCTCTGCAAGAGTGGCCCGCATTTGCATGCCTGTCAAAAAGTCAAAAAAGTCAATTGCCCCATCTTCATCAGGACTAAAACCTGCTGCAAATGTCCCTGGAAAGCGTCCATCATCAAAGAAGGGATAGACTTGCGGGATACCGCTATCATCAATTTCAATGGCCAAATAAACGTTCGCTGGCGACAAAACAGGCGTATGCCATGGCCACCATCGCGCCGTCCATTTGTCAGCGTCTTGAGTCAAGGGCAAAGAATACTCATACATACCCAGGCCACGCATGAAAGCAAATAGTAAGTGTCCAGATTCATCGCATTGAGCCTTGAAGATGAGGGGACCAAACTGAGCAGTGAGCAATCCCTCTTTCGTAACATCCGCTTCGGAATGATAGAGTATTCCAGCCTCATGCCGCAATTGGAGACGATACTTTTGAGGGGAGAGCATTTCGGCCGTCACCTCTAAAGCTAATGCAGCAGGATTTTCTATTTGGCCTTTCCAATTGCCTTCCCAGCTGCTATAATCGGATTGGGCAAATATGGACGGGCAACTCAATATGATGATTGCAGATAGTAGATACTTCATGAATACTAGTGAGATGATTTTGATGATTCTTGTCTAGTTAACAAATCTCGCCACTAGCACCTTCACAAAATTGTACAGGATTAAGCTTACAAAAACTTTTTGCGGTATTGCAATGGCGAATAGCCTAAGTATTGCTTGAAAACTCGGCAAAAATGACTCTGGTCAGTAAAACCGTTATCGTAAGCAATCTCGGTCAGACTTGATTGGGCGTTCCGCATGGCGGTGAGGGCACGCATCAGTTTCAACTTACGGCGATACTTCCCCATCGTACAACCCAAATAGCGTGACGCTTCTTGACACAGATAAACAGGATGGACTCCTACGATTTTTGCGAGTTCGTCCAAAGCCAAGACTTGAGTCTCTTCATGTAAAATGGCTTGCAATCTTTTGATCCAACTAGGTTTAGGATGCTGTTTAGAGACTAGGGGATAATCCATATGACTCATCAATTGCAAAGCCAAAGCATCAATACTCAGTCGAGAATCCTCATCCATCAGGCAGGATTCTCGGTAGATTTGTTCAAATAAGAGCTGTTGTTGTGGATGCTCGACCAAGCGACTGCCACTGGCTTTGAGTGGTTTTTGCTCGTATCGACTAAACCAGTCTTGATGAATTTCAAGATGGAAGCTACGGGTATAAATGTCGGGCTTGTGGTTACAATGGGCCTCTTCCGAATAATGGTAGAGCAAACCACCGGTCTGCAACTGATGGCTTTGTTTACGATCAGTGACACCCAGTCCTCCCGCTAGTAGATAGGCAAAATAAGCGTGCTCATGATAATGCCAATCTACATAATCATGGGTATAGACCAAATCCGTGAGCAACAAACCGGGCAAGCTTAACTGCCGATTTTCATCACCAAAATACGTTCCATGTTGAAGGCTTTTCATCTGCCAAAAGAGGCCAATTACTTATAAAAGTTGCAATGCACGCAGCCCTTCTTCGACTCTGACCAAACCCGCCCGAAAGTATTCTTCCTCCGCACCAATCCCCAGACGGAGATAGCCTTCCATACCAAAGGCACTGCCCGGCACGACAAATACACTATGGTTTTCACGTAGGTAATCAGAGATTTCGGCGGAGCGTTTTGCGAAGCGATAAGACATAAATGCCATGCCTCCGGCTTGAGGAGGGATCATCTCGAAAGAATTACCAAACTTATCATGCCAGTTTTGGAGAATATCCAGATTGTGGCCAAGCAGATGCCGCGTACGATCCAATATCTGCAATCGTAGGTCTGGCTGCAAAACCCTAGCCGCAACCGTATGACTCAATACACTTGCTGTAATCGAAGTATAATCGTGATAGCTCCAAGCCTCATCTATAATTTCTTTGGGTCCGACTAACCAGCCCACTCTAAGGCCCGGCAAGGCATAAGCTTTAGAAAGACCGCCATTGACCATCACCTTATCGTACATGCCGATGAAGCTAGGACGTTCGACGCCGTCGAGTTCCGCACCGCGATAAATCTCATCTGCATAAATCCAAGCGCCTACTGACTCCGCCAAACGCACGATTTCGGCCATCTCAGATTCGGTCAAGACCGCTCCCGTAGGATTGTTGGGATGACAAAGCGCTATCATCTTGGTACGTGGACTGATCTGCTCGAAGAGTTCACTGATATCTGGTGCCCAATCTAGTTCGGCTTTGAGGTTAAAACCCTTGGTAACACAGCCCATATCCTCCACTATGCCCCAAATCTGGAGATAATTGGGTAGCATGACGAGTACTTCATCCCCGGCTTTGAGCAGGCTCTTCATACCGATAAAATTGGCTTCAGAAGAACCATTGGTCACCAGCACTTGCTCCTTACTGACACTACCCGCTGGATATAGCTGTGCGATGGCCTCTCGTAATTCGATAGAACCATTGGTCTGTCCATAACCCAATGACAACTCCATGAGGGCATTGAGTTCGTCTGGGTTGAGTAATTCTTTGAGGCTATAAGGATGCACTCCACTTTCCGTCAAATTATAATCGACGGTATTTTCGTAGAGTGATTGTATGCGTTCGAGAACGAAGGTTTCCAATATTGTGATTGATTTGTTGTCGTGATGAAGGATTGATGGCCTAGCTAGACCTACAAAACTTCACTTTTGAGCTTATCCAGTCCAATTTTACGTCCACAAAGGACAAGGACGACAGTTTTACCAGCAAAATCCTTAGCGCGTTGGCGAAATGAGGCGATCGAAAGTCCAGCCGCGCCTTCGACTAAATAATAATGCTTCTCCAACAAAAATAGCATAGCATCTCGGATTTCCGATTCTGAAACCATTATATAATCATCAACATATTGCTGACAGATGCCAAAAGTGATGCTATCCTGCTCCATACCACCAGCTGTACCATCCGAAAGCGTCGGTAAAGACGGTATATCTACGACTTTCCCAGCCTTAACGGATTCATACATCACCGCCGAATTTGCGGGTTGACAACCGATCTGCTGTACCTCTGGACGGGCAACTTTGAGATATCCAGATACTCCGCTGATCAATCCCCCTCCTCCGACAGGCGTAAAGACAGCATCCATTTGGGGCATTTGCTGATCCAGTTCCAAACCCATAGTGCCTTGTCCGGCGACAATCTCGGGATCGTTATATGGCGACACAAAAGGTATCCCCTTATCATTAGCCGTTTGCCGCGCCAACAATTCGGCATCAACCGAATCATCGCCATGATAATGCAGCTTCGCCCCATAAATTTTCATGGCAGCTGCTTTGGTAGGCGCTACTCCATTGGGTACAAATACTTGGCAAGGG
The DNA here is from genome assembly GCA_045106675.1 of Bacteroidia bacterium. Taxonomy (GTDB): domain Bacteria; phylum Bacteroidota; class Bacteroidia; order J057; family J057; genus JBCAWW01. The sequence goes on along the minus strand of JBGCFA010000280.1, from coordinate 5,432 downwards.
ATATTGAGTTTTTGCGCCATATAAGCCACCGCCGAACCATGATTACCCGTAGAAGCCGTAATGATACCCGTCTGTTTTGCCGCTTTAGGCAAAGCCAAAAGTTTATTGGTCGCACCACGAAGTTTGAAGGAACCCGTTCGCTGCAAGTGTTCTAACTTTAACCACACCTCGGCTCCCGTTTCTTGACTCAACCAAGGCGAGTATTCGACTGGCGTTTCGAGGATATATGGGCGAATTCGTTTTTCCGCAACCGTTACCGCATCATGGACATTCATATTATTTTGCGTTTTCTATTAAATTTATTGTAGCTACGGCTTGCAAGCCGCAGCTACCGACAAACGATGAACAATATGATCAAAAATCCCGTCCTCCGCATTCATCCTAAAGATAATCTCTTAGTGGCACTTGCCGACCTCGATGCTGGATACGAGTACCGTGATGCTGAGTTGGCCTTCCCCCTTGTGGAACGCGTCGCTCAAAAGCACAAATTCACCAGAGAGGCACTCGCCAAAGGAGCAGCAGTTTATCTATATGGCGTTTTAGTAGGTAAAACTAAAGTAGCGCTAGCGCAGGGAGCCTTGCTCACGACCCAAAACGTTATTCATGCAGCAGAGACTTCGGCCAAGCGTTCCGGTACGGCAAAATGGGAAGCGCCAGATGTCAATCCTTGGCAAGGCAAAACCTTTGAAGGCTATCATCGCTCAGATGGACGGGTCGGCACTGCCAATTATTGGTTGATTATTCCTCTAGTATTTTGCGAAAATCGCAATGTCAAACTGATCCACCAATCTCTCACTGAGGCACTAGGCTATCAGCAAAAACAAACCGAAAAAATAGACGTCAATGCCTTAAAAGCGCTTCATACTGAGGGCGCAGACCATACTCAACTCTTACAAACCAATATTCACCTCAGTCCAGAGGAGGTCAAAGCCCAACGCTATTTCCCCAATGTGGACGGCATCAAAGTCCTGACCCATGATGGTGGTTGTGGGGGCACACGACAAGATGCGACTATGCTTTGTCGTTTGCTTGCCTCCTATATCGATCATCCCAATGTAGCAGGGGCAACTATCCTAAGTTTGGGCTGTCAAAATGCCCAGATCTCTTTATTAGAGACGGCCTTAGCCGAACGCAATGCTCAGTTGGACAAGCCATTGTATTGGTTTGAGCAGCAAAAGACGAAGTCCGAGCGTGATCTGGTAGCCGAAGCAGTCAAACATACTTTTGTCGGTTTAGCCAAAGCAAATGAAACGAGTCGCAAGCCTGCACCGCTCAGTAAATTGGTATTGGGACTTGAATGTGGGGGTTCGGATGGATTTTCGGGTATCACGGCCAATCCCGCTATCGGCTATACTTCGGATTTGTTGGTCGCCCTCGGCGGAACGGCTATCCTCTCGGAGTTTCCGGAGCTTTGTGGCGTAGAGCAAGAACTTGCCAACCGATGTGTGAGTGATGCTGTCGCAGAACGCTTCCTCCAATTGATGGGAGATTATTCGGCTGCTGCGGAGGCCGTAGGTTCTGGTTTTGATATGAATCCTTCGCCCGGCAATATTCGCGATGGTTTGATCACCGACGCCATGAAGTCTGCTGGAGCAGCCAAAAAAGGCGGCACCTCACCAGTGGTAGCGGTGCTTGATTATCCTGAGCCAGTCCAAGGTCCGGGTTTACATTTGCTTTGCACTCCGGGCAATGACGTTGAGTCCACCACAGGTTTGGCAGGTGCAGGCGCTACGCTTACTTTATTTACCACAGGTCTGGGTACTCCAACGGGCAATCCTGTTAGTCCTGTGGTCAAAGTAGCCACCAATACCCGCCTTGCGGAACGCATGTCTGACATCATTGATATCAATACCGGAACCATTATCACCGGTGAGGATGATTTGGCCAGCAAAGGCAGTGAGATACTAGATTACCTGATTGAAGTAGCTAGTGGGAGAGAGATTCCTAAAGCAGTAGCATTAGGACAAGACGACTTTATCCCCTGGAAACGAGGGGTGTCGCTTTAGGCACCATGCGATCAAGGGCCAGCGGACTGAGCGCCAAAAGCGCGATACCCGCAACCAAGATCAAAATCCCTCCTTTTCGGGTGGGCTCATGGCTAGCATACTGAATTTCGTAGGATTTAGCGGCCATTTGATGCGCATCAACACTTTGGTTGGCACTTTCAATGGGCTGGGCTTGCTGAGTCGGGGCTTGACCTGCAAATAAGGCCAAACTCAAGCTACAGAAGCAGACAAGGGTGAAAACGGATTTGAGAGCAACTTTCATTTGTAAGGGGATTACATGAAGGTAAGATGTGCTCCATAGGCGATGAATACAAGTACGGATGTATAGCCGTGTAGGTTAATTGAACAAGAGTGGTATGAAGATACAATATCTCTGCTTTTGGTACAATTTTCATCCTCCTTACCCTACTCAAATCGCCTAAACAAACGACAATCAAATAATTCGGCCCTTCGATTAGTTTCCCTTTAGGTGTTATTTATCAGGCAAATCCCCCTCTCTTTTTACAGATTCCAGCCCTACTTTTGGATTGCACACTTTGTACTCCCTAGCACAAAGTATCTGGTTAATTGGTGTCTATATCACCCTTAACCTACCTGACTAAATGAAAGCTATTTGGCTATCAGCCCTTTTTTGCCTGCTCAGTCTTAGTACCATTGCTCAAACCATCTCTATCCAGGGCGTATTGCGCGACCCTAATGGCAAAGCCGTAGAGGATGGAGCATATTCGGTTACCTTCAAAATATATGATGTTCCCTCGGGCGGCACTGCCGTCTGGACGGAACAACATCCGTCTTTGTCTGTCAAACATGGCGTATTCAACGCTCCATTAGGATCGATCCAAGCGTTCAACGGAGTTGCCTTTGACGACTCTACCTATGTCGGTGTGACTGTGGACGGCTTTGCGGAGATGAGCCCACGTATCCAGCTATCGACCTTCCCCTCAGCCATGTCCGTCAACGGAACACAAAACATCTTCCCCTCAGATGGTAATGTCCAAATCAGAGAGGATCATTTGGTCCTTGGGCAGGGCAGTATCAAACTCAACAATGGCGAAATCATCTTTCCAGACAGTACGCGCCTCAACTCCGCCGAAGCAGGTTCAGCCAATACCGTTACTAGTAGAGTGCATGCCCGCATCATAGCAGACGACGATACTACCACTAGCGGCGAAATACAGTTTATCATTGCCGATACTCAATATGGCGTGATCGATCAACAAGGTGATTTAGGCATCGGCATTGACGCTCCAACTCATAAGTTGCACGTCGTCAGCAATCAGGCTGCGATCGCGAGTTTTGAAAGCACGCATGCCGATCAAGCTTCGCTTAGTATCCGCAATGCCACTCAATCTACGCAGTGGGATTTAGTCAACGATGGCGGCAAATTTCACCTTCGCAATGGGAGCGTTCAGGCACTGACTATCAATACCAACAACAAAGTCGGTATCGGTAACAACAATCCGCAGCAAGCCTTCAATGTGGGTAATGGAGTGGGTATTGATCCTGCGAGTGGCAATGATGCGGGTTTTATTCGTTTTGGCAATGGTACAGGACAAAGTTTGGCTTTTACCACCCTCGGTGGAACGCCTCTCATGGACCTGCAAGACAATGGCGATCTTAGCCTCAGCGGAGATTTAAGTGTCAGCCAAGGCTTGACAGTAGCCGATAGTGCGAGCTTTGCGGATGATCTATCAGTCGCCCAAGATCTCACGATTGGAGATAAAATCCAATTCGGTGGCATGTATGCCGAAGCTAGCTCAGGAGGAATTTCAGGAAGTTTTTTCAACCATGATATCAGTTTCACCAATCACCTTGATTTTCGCAATAGCAGCAACGACCAGCTAGCGCTCTCGATCACCGACAATGATGCGCTGGTCTTTAGAGGCTTTAGTTTGTCCTCCACCATCAGTTCTCCCAATGCAGGCTACCTTAGTTTTGGCGATGGGACAGGTTGGAAGTTTCACTTTTACAGTCCTGCACAAGATCGATTCCTAATGACTGTCACGGATCAGGGAAGAGTCGGGATTGGAACTCCTAATCCCCTCGCGGCACTCCATGTAAGGACGACTGTTAATGGCGATGCATTTACCTCTCATGATATGGACCGATATACTTGGAACCATGTCAATGCAATCAATAACCAGACTTATAGAGCCTCTGTATATGTAGAAGGCTATGTAATGTCCAATAATGGATTTATCGCAGCCAATAGCCCGAATTTTTCAGATATTCGATTCAAAAACATCCTCCAACGCTCTGATATCAATCAGGACTTAGCCACCATCAAACAGATTGAGATTACCGATTACCGCTACATAGACGCAAGTGTCAGCCAAAAAGATCACAAAAAGGTGATCGCTCAGCAAGTGGCAAAAATATATCCCCAAGCGATCGGCTACATTCCAAAAGCCATCCCCAATGTCTATGAACGCACCACCGACTTAGCGTTCCGGGACGGGCAGCTCACCATCCGCACTCAAAAAGCACATGCGTTCGGCGAAGACGATAAAATAGACTTCTACACTGCCACAGAATCCTTCAACCAAGTAGATATCTTGGAGATCATCGACGAAAACACCTTCGTGGTCAAAATGGAGAGCAAACCCGAAGCAGTCTTCGTCTATGGCAAATGGGTAGATGACTTTCATACCGTAGATTACGATGCGCTTTCTATGCTCAACATCAGTGCCACTCAGGCCATCATCAAGCAAGTAGAAAGCCTCCAAACCGAAAACGCCGAACTCAAAGCTCGTCTTGCACGACTCGAAGCCCTCGAAAGCAAAGTGGACCAGCTCCTCAACCAAAATACGCGCGCTTCTTTAGATCGATAAGCCTCAAAACCAATACCTTATGTGGTGCAAATCATACTGGCTCTTCAGGGCCTTGCTCCTCCTTTTGTGTTTGGGTTTTGCGAGACTTACTGCGCAGAACGATTGCCAAACGGAGAAAAATTATTCCATTTCCAACTTTACCATCAATGGCGCCATCCAAGACTTTAGCGTCAATGATGACAATAGCGCCCAAATCTCAGTCGGTCAAGCTAATATGGGGCGCAGCGGTAGTTACGCTCAAGGCCAATCTATCCAGCATGGCTTTTGGGGACATTATCTCCTCCAGCCACAAGCCCCTTGGCTACAAGCTTCCGAAGGTGAACATATCGACCATGTCGAACTCCGTTGGGAGGTGGTTGATGATCAATCTGGGCCATTAGTCTCCAATAGTCTGACCAAAGTTTATCGCAATGGACGCCTGTTGACGACCTTGCCTTTGGCACAAAATACGTATCTCGATTACAATGTATTTCATGATGGTGATGGCAATGGGCAATCCGTGAGTTTACGCTCTCAAGAGGCTTCTAATCTCAGCTCCGCCGAACGTGATTGGCAGCATTTCGCCATGGTGCATGATTCAACGCATTTGTTTCTC
>JBGCFA010000028.1:0-4520 GCA_045106675.1 Bacteroidia bacterium | reverse complement strand
GTAGAAGGCACAAGAGCCGAAAGAGTGTATGAATTGCGTAGCTATGAGTCCGCCACTGAAGATTTGTATCGTCGCAAAGTGGATATGTTCAACGCAGGTGGTGAGGTAACTTTGTTTGATGACTTAGGCTTCAATGCAGTCTTTTATGCAGAGGTGCTCTCTGGCGACAAGATGCCCAACCTGATGTATATGACAACTTTTAGCGATATGGAAAGCCGAGATGCGCATTGGAAGGCATTTGTAGCGTCTCCGGTTTGGGAAAAACTCAAAGCGATGGATAAATATCAAAATACTGTTTCACACGCTGATATCATGCTACTCTTTCCAACTGAGTATTCAGATTATTGATATTATCTATTCAGTCTAAAAGCCACTTTACCAAATAATCGTGGATGGCTTTTAGACTGATAGGTTTACTGAGAAAGTCATCCATCCCTGCATTTGCACAGGCGATACGATCCTCAACTGAAGTATTTGCCGTCATGGCGACGATGATCGGTTGATTGATTTGGGTACCAAGGGTTCTGATTTGGCGAGATGCTTCTAAACCATCCATGATAGGCATCTGCATATCCATCAGGACGAGATCAAACTGACGCATTTTGACAAAGTCAATGGCTTCAAGCCCATTATTGGCGATTTCCAATTTTACACCAAATTTATGTAGCATTTTTCCGGCTACTTTTTGGTTGATCATATTGTCTTCTACTAGTAGAACGCTAAAGTCAGCAAAATCTTGATAGAGGGTTTTTTGAGCAGTTTTATCCTTCTCCGCTTCGAATTTACGATGGGATTCTTCCATCACGATGGTAAAAAAGAAGGTGGAGCCGAGTCCTTCTTCACTTTCAACCCATATCTTCCCACCAAGTAAATCGACCAATCTCCGCGAGATAGCCAATCCTAAGCCAGAGCCCCCATATTGACGGGTAGTCGAAGCATCTACTTGACTAAATGATTGGAACAGTCGATCCATTTTGGCCTTAGGGATACCGATTCCGGTATCTTTGACTGCAAACTCCAATTTCACCTTGCCTTTTTGTGAGTCGAGCGCACGGACCTTTAAATCAATTTGTCCCTTGTGAGTAAATTTGATCGCGTTACCGACTAGGTTTACCAATATTTGTCGTAAACGAGTGATGTCTCCTACTACTTGCTCAAAAGGCATAGCTTCGATGACATAATTTAGCGCGACTCCCTTCAGAGTAGCTTGATTTGCCAATAAATCTATCGTGTCTTTGATTGGATCGACAAGGGCAAAGTGTTCTTTTTCGAGTTCGATTTTACCTGCTTCAATCTTGGCAAAATCTAAGACTTCATTGATCGTGGAGAGCAGGGTCTCCCCGCCCTGGCGAATGATCTGCAATAAAGCAGTTTGTTCTTCATCCAGTTTGGTTTCATACAATAAACCTGTAACCCCAATCACAGCATTGAGTGGGGTTCTGATCTCGTGGCTCATGGTTGAGAGGAATTCCGTTTTTGCTTGAGAGGCCTGTTCAGCCGTTTCCTTGGCTTTGATGAGGGCAAATTCGGTGAGTTTGCTTTCGGTAATGTCTCTTTGGATCGAGACAAAGTGAGTAACCTCATTAGCTTTGTTACGCACATAAGTGATAATCAGGTTGACCCAAAAGGCTTCGCCAGATTTTCGATAGTTTTGTAGTTCGACCTGGATTGGCTCATGATTTTGGATGGCTAATTTCACTTCATCCAAGATTGCTTTATCGGTTTCAGCTCCTTGAAATAAGCGAGGAGATCGGCCTTGTAATTCATCGAAACTATAGCCAGTCATTTTTTTATGGGCAGGATTGACATATAGGATTTTTTGTTTAGCATCTGGCTCAGTGATGATCACTGCATCAACCGCGGAGTCTACTACTGCATTGAGCAAATTGAGTTCTTGCAATCGGGCTTCACGCTCGGTGATGTCATAATTTACGCCGGTTATCCGTTCTACCCAACCCTTCTCATTTCGAACGACAATAGACTCGCTGATAATAGTCCGAATTTCGCCATCAGGGCGTATCACTCTATATTTTTCTTTCAATGTATTCTTGCCATTGAATACGCTTTTTAATGCGTTTTCGATCTGTTCTACATCGTCAGGATGTAATACCTTGAGCCACAAATCATAAGTCGGTACGGTCGTCTTCGGATCAAGGCCGAAAAAGCCAGAGATGGTATCATCCCAAAGCATTTGCCTCGTTTTGGGGATAAATTCCCAAACGCCTATTCCCGCGGAATCGATAGCTAATTGTAAGCGATCTGATATTTTTTTGACTTGCTCCTCAGCCTCATATTGTTGGCTAATGTCTTGAAATAATCCGACGACTTTAGTAACCTCATCATTTTCGACTATAGGCTCGCCGATAGCGCGTACCCATAATGTGCGTTCTTTGGCAGTAATCAGACGACAACGCACGTCAAATTTTTCTTGTCCTTCTATCGCCTGGGTCAAAGCATTGATGATGATCGCTTGATCATCGACATGATAAAACTCTATCCCATTGGCTTTATTATGATCAAAGTCCAATGGCACCTCATGGATACGATAGACCTCCTCCGTCCAAATCGTCTGACCTGTTTTTACATCCAATTCCCAGCTGCCGGTATTAGAAATACGCTGACTTTCTTTCAGAAGAGAAGCCGTTTTTCGGACTTGATTCTCTGCATTTTTTCGCGCCGTAACATCTCTTTGAATAGAAACCCAATGGGTAAACAACCCCGCTTCATTGGCTATGGGAAAAATAATCATGCTGACATGAAAGGGAGTACCGTCTTTTCGATAGTTGATCAACTCTACTTCTAAAGGCTGCCATTTTTGTAGTGAAGCAGTGATTTTGGCTAATTCTACGGGATCAGTGTCTGGTCCCTGCAAAATACGCGGCGTTTTACCGATGATTTCTTCTCGCTGATAGCCTGTCAAGCGACTAAAAGCAGGATTTACTTCTATTACACGCGGGCCCCCATCCTGTCGATCAATAGGCTCAGCCGCTGTAATCAATATCGCATCTTCAGCCACCTCAAAGACAGCTTCTAATAATCTCAGCCGATCCTGTTGATGGATTTGCTGACTGATATCGTTTAGCTGGATGAGATAGGAAAAAGCGTCTTCTTTACTTTGTTCGGGTCCCCGATAAAGCTGAACATCTATTTCGAACCACAGAGTCTGGCCTTCTTGATCCTCAATTGAAAATTTCGACAACTCAGACTGCTCGGTATCATCACTTAACTGAATCTCTTCCCTTCTCCTACTGGCGCTAACTAGAATATGATATAGGCTTTCAGGTAAAATGTTTGGGGACCAGCTCTCAAAGGAAATATTTTGCCACAATGGTTTCCCACTCGTGTCAAGCAATAAATATGGATTACGAGATTTTGCTAATACTGAAGCCAGATGAGCATCAATAAATTTAGACATCCAGAGATAGGTTTATGATATCGCAGACGCTAGCCATAATCTGTCAATATGCATATTGTGTGTAGTGATTTCTTACGATAACTGGACAAATGATCCAATAGCCTTCATTCATAAACTATTGAAAATTAAGCAAATAGACCAAATTCGATTTTCATTTTTTATGATTGTCAAATTTTTCAAAGAAATGAAACGTAAGAAATTGAGAATTATTTACAAAAATCAGTTTAAATATTTGTGTAAGCTATATCCTACTCCCAATTATAAGTTGAAGCCCATATTGCCTCATAGGGACTTTTTTGACCTCCTTCATGCAAAATGAGGATTCTACCATCGGCCATTTCGACTAAATCCGAGTAAGCAGAGAAAGCGGGGTAAATAGTATGCTTTTTTGCCCATGTTTTGCCTTCATCATCACTGATTGACAAGGTCATATTGACCCGAGAACTATCGTTGGCTGGATTGCTAAAGAGAAAGTAGGTTTTGCCCTTGCGCTCTACATTCAACAATGCTCCTTGACAACGTGGTTCTGCTAACTGAGGATCGATTCGTTGATCTTGCCAACTTAAGCCTCCGTCTTTGCTGATGGCCACTTGTCGCGCTTGCCCTGCTTGACGAGCATAATTACGCATATTGAGCACGAGCTCTCCGTTTGAGCGTTCAGCAAGGCTGCACTCATTGACTTGATCCAATGGCGTAGTCCCTCCCAAGGCCCAGCTCGAACCATGATCGTCGGAATAGATCACATGTGAATAATACCTCTTCGTACCTGATTCGATATGATCACAAGGGATCATCAAACGACCTCGATTAGGGCCATGCTCCAGTTGAATACCGTGTACCGGCCCCGTTGCATACCAAGTCCAATTGTCTTGTTTGACATCCTTGGTTATTTCCTTGGGGGCGCTCCAATTTTTGCCATGATCCTTACTACTGAGCGAGAATATCCGTCGACCGTCTTTACTCGTTTCGGCAATAATCTCAGATTCATGATCTTCACCTAGATTCCAAGTAGTGAGCAAAAATACATCTCCACTCTCTTCATCAACTACTGGCGCAGGATTGCCACAAACATTATCTCCATCATCCCAAATCACTTGCATCGCGC
>JBGCFA010000279.1:0-4785 GCA_045106675.1 Bacteroidia bacterium | reverse complement strand
TGGTTGATGGTCTCGACTGACTCAAGATTGAAGATACTATCTTCAAGTGCCGTAAAGCGCTCAAAAAACGCCAATGCTTCTGCCGCCTGATTCTTTTCTTTATATACCAAATAAAGATGCTCTAGCGCGGTTTTTATACTTTGAAGATTATCAAATTCTTCAGCAGTTTGTAGTTCCTTTTCGAACCATTGTTGTGCAACATTAAAACGCCCATCATCTAAGGCTAAAATACCTAAGGCAGAGTATGCCGCCGAAACAGTTTCCTTACCACTCAACAAGGGAATGGATTCATTCAGGATCGACTTTATCGTATCTGGATTTCTCTTTAGGGAGCCATAGATATTGGATAAGTTGATCAAACTGGTCCCAATGAGAAAAGGATCATCCGTTTTGCGGGCGTATTGGAGCCCTTTTCTTAAGTAGGGGAGGGCTTCGTCAGCTCTAGCCAAGCTTTCCAATGCACTACCAATATTGAGGTTAGCCGAACAGAGTCCTCCTATATCCCCAATCTGCTCAAAAAGAGCCAAGGAACGTTGAAATTGTTTGAGCGCATTAGCGTAATCTTTTTGGTCATCATAAAGATTTCCTATTTGAATATGCGTATTGGCTTGTTGGTAGGAAAGCTGCAGCGCTTCTTGAATCCTTAAGGCCTTGATACAATAGTATATCGCAGAATCGGACAGATTTTGCAGCTCAAAAATGAACGCCTGATTGACATAGGTTCTTGTAATCCCACTGCTATCGGATATTTGACGATAGACTTCTAGGGCGCCATGGAGATAAGACATGGCTGAGTCATAGGCAAAATTAGATTCTGCAATAATGGCCAGATTATTATAAGCATTGGCTTGGCCCTTAGCGTCATCAATTTCACGCGCGTAGCTTAACGATTTTTTGAAATGAGGCTCCGCAGATTGGACCTCTCCTTGTATCAGGTAACAGGCAGCGAGATTATTATGAGCATTTATCAAGCCTTTGGAGTAGCGATTTTTTTCGGCTAATACGATCGCAATATTCAATACCTGATAGGCAGAATCCCAGTTGCCTTCGGTGCGGAAGCAGCGACTTAGATTGATATAGCTATCCACTTTTTGGGGATTGAGCTGGTGTTGTTTTGCTATACTGAGCGCTTGATAAGCCCAAGCTTTGCTCGTTGCTACATCCTCTCGATAGCCTTCATAGGCTAATTGGTTGAGGCTATCGATCTTTGATTTTTGGCCCCAAGTCGGTATCGCAAAACAGATAAAAAGCAAAGTCCCTAAAATCCTCAATTTCTCTAAGTCCACTAATAGGCAATTTGGTCAGATACAATAGTAGAGTGTTTGTGGCAAACGTAGTTCAATCGGTAGTCCCTCAAAATGCGAAAATAGATACGCAGAATCAAATATTGCAGTCAGGTCGACAATCCTTTGATGATTTAACTGAGCGTTCTGCGAAGCAGAAAATGAAAATTGGTCTCTTTTTATTGAAAATTGCTAAGTGAATCACCTAAAAAAACATTACTTAGCCAATGGGTTGTCCTAGCAACCTTAGATTAGAAACTACTTAAAAAAAATCTGTATCATGTCTGAAATTGGCAACATCGAATGGGGGACTTCAATCCCTAACAGTCCAGCATTTCCCGAATACATAGTAGGGAAAGAGGGTAAGCCCAAGAAGAAAAAAGCCACTCCCAAAAAAATGATCATCGCTGATCCGGGCCTCGCGATCGAAGTAGAGTTTAGTAATCAAAATGGCGGTGAAGCGGAAGAGGTGAAAAATCTGAAGCTTATTTTTGATCTATATGTTGTAGCGCCTGATTCTCCTGCCCCCTCTGGTGAGAATGCCCCTACTCACTCGGTAGAGTTTGGCGTTCATAATGGTGATGCCATTCTTCAGGTACCGGCTACATATAAGTTTGTAGTGCCATTTGCCGATAAAGATTGGCTAGAGGAAACTGGCCACGGTACTACTGAAGTTGCTAAGGATTTTTACTATCGTCTACAGTTTCAAGTGGTTGAAGGAGATCATCCTGACAATGAATGGATCAAGGGTGACATTGTTGAGTTTCCGGCGGATTATATCAAGCCTCTGCACAAGTTCAATTTTTCTCCCACCAGCAACGAAACTCATTCTGAAGGGAATGTGACTTATTCAAGCATTGTATCCAATGCCGTCGGCGTTGCTTGGAAAGAAACCTATCATAAAAAGGCAAGCTATACCTCCATCCGGGATATTCAGACCACCAAAGAATCATTTTTCCTCGCTTTTACCGGTTCTGGAGGCACTCATCCCGATTTAGATGAACAAGCTGTTTGTGTCCTGCCGACTCCCATTTTTGAGGATGCAAATGCCGTCGTTGATATCTTAAGGACGAATTTTGGGAGTGAGAACTGGGATGTTAATATAGAGGCCCTCCTTAGTCAAGACAATATTACGATCGAGATCGAAGAAATTCCTGAACCATAGGCGGTTTTTAAAACATAAGTCAAGATACCGGGATGCGAATTGATAAGCATTATCCGGTATCTTTTTGTTTTTTACTGTTTCGCAGAACGCTCAATCTGTATGCCGCACCAAAGGAGATAAGCGTTCCGCACAGCGGCAACCTAAGCCTGCATCGGCGTACAAACCTCAATTAAAAAACCATTATTATCTCTGAGATAGCCCACTTTTTGGCCCCAAGGCTTTTGAACTACAGGCGCTTCTTCGATTGCCCCTGCTTGGATCGCCTTGGCGAAGTCATTTTCAATGTCTTCGGAGGTAAATGTCAGTTCTATGCCAAATGGGCGTTGTTGTGGATCGCTTTTGAGATAGCCTTTTTTGAAGTTGGAATCTGCCAATTCAAAAGAACCAAAAGCAATCGTGGTTTCTCCACTGATCAGTTCGCCATAATCTTTTTCGGGGGTGATAAATTTGCGTTGAAAGCCAAAAGCCTCTTCATAAAAGGCGAGTGTTGCTTCGACTGCTTGAACGTAGAGGATGGTGTAAGCGTACTTCATCAATGCTTCATTTGTTTGTTGAAGCTGAAGATAGAATATATCTCTCTTATCGCAAGGAAGAATAGGCTGCAACTGTTTTTTTGCCAATGACCTCTTTAGGCTGCGAAATACTTTTGCATGATTTCTTCTAAGCAATCTGCCGTCAGAGGTTTGTTTCTAAATTCGTCGATGATTGCCGTATGACTGGCCTGCTCGACATCTCTGGTGTTGACGGAAGTGGTAAGCATGACGATGACAATTTTGCTTTTTTGGGAGGCTTCCAGGCTTTCATAGCTTTTGAGAAACTCCCAACCATTCATGCCCGGCATATTAATATCCAAAAAAATCAAGTCTGGTCGCACATAATCTGTATGCGTTTGATCTTTGAGGTATGCCAATCCATTTTCTGCTTTGGTGACAGCTTCGATTTTGTCCGTACAATCATATTCTTTGATAACCATTTCGTGAAAAAAGTTATCAGCTTCGTTATCATCTATCAGTAGGATGCATGCTAGTTTTTGTCTCATTGGGCTAACGTAAAATAGAAAGTAGTACCATGGCCAACTTGAGAGTCAAACCAAATTTTACCTTGATGAGCCTCAACGATTTTTTTGCAATGTGCTAGTCCGATACCAGTGCCAGCGTATTCTTTGGGAGAGTATAAGCGCTGAAATATCTTAAAGATTCGATCTTGATTGCCTGTTTCGATACCAATGCCATTGTCCTGCACCATAAAAACCCACTTGTCATCCTCCTTATAAGCGGAGACATTGACATGAGGATGATTGTCTTTACTTTGAAATTTAAGGCCATTGCTAATCAGATTTTGCAACAACATCCTTATTTCTATCGGGTTGCCCTGTATGATAGGCAGGTTATTGTAGCTTAGTTTGGCATTTGATTCTTGAATCTTTAGCGAAAAATCTGCTTGGATTTCAGCTATAATTTGATTGCAATCAACTGCTGCCTTTATTTTTTTCTCTCCTAACTGAGAGTATTCAAGAATCCCTCTAATCAACAAACTCATGCGCTTGGCCGAAGCAGAGATGAAATTGAGGCTTTTCTTGCCCTTTTCGTCTAGTACATCGGTATAGGCCTTATTGAGATAAGTCGAAAAATTGGTAATGGAGCGTAAAGGCTCCTGCAAATCATGAGAAGTAATGTAGTTAAAATGCTCTAGCTCTTTATTTCTGTCTTCGAGGGATTCGTTGGTCTTTTCTAAGTTGATTTGTGATTTTCTCAACTTGAGTAGATTGACTACTTGATTGGAGAGGATATAAAGGGCATTGATTTGGCTTTTTGATAAGGTTTTGGGCTCTGTATCAATAACACAGAGAGTGCCAAGCGGATTTCCATCTTCTGTATTTAGTGGTACGCCAGCATAAAAAACCACATTGGGCTCTCCCGCGACAAATGGGTTGTCCGTAAATCTGGCATCTTCTCTTAGGTCCTCTACAATGAAAATATTTTCGGGCTCCAAGATCGCGTGTGCGCAAAAACTAACTTCTCTTGGCGTTTCTTCAATATCGATCCCATGATGAGATTTGAACCACTGCCTTTCCACGTCGACAAGTGAAATGAGAGATATTGGGGTATTACATATTTCAGATGCCAAGGCCGTCAAATTATCATAATCAATTTCGGGCAAGGTATCTAGTACCGAATAGGTTATTAAATCTGCTATTCTTTCCTCTTCTTTTATGATATGGATGGGTTGAGGCACGATGATGATTATTAACTGATTCCGAGAATATATTTGCTATATAGCTGATATGGGCGTTTGAGAAATAACACTCAAATAGTGTACTCAAATTTCGTGCTTGAG
>JBGCFA010000278.1:0-23294 GCA_045106675.1 Bacteroidia bacterium | reverse complement strand
ATTCAAAGACTTTTGAGTGATAAAGCCTGTCTCATCATCCCGATACTGAAGGAGGTCAAACTTATTGCCCTGATAGTCTTTCAACCCACACACCAAGTCAGTGATATTCGCAAAGCTTGCACTTGCTGCCACTTGGGCTTGGTCTGGGGCCGCTAAATCTATTTGCGCTGTTTCTACGATCTGTAGCGAACTACTACCGTCTTGCTCTTTTACCCAAAATGGCCCGCCGCCGGTATTACTATCAGTAGCGATGATGCCACAAACTCTGATCGGGCGATTGAGTTTTTGATGTAGATAGGCTTTTCTTTCTTCAGCTGGAGAGTTTTGCCAGCCGCTTCGCGGAACGCTTCCCAAGCTAGCTAATAGCTTGAGCGCTTTTGCTTCTGCCTCAAGGGAGAGTTCGCGACTAGCGTCTAAGTCCTCTAGCATCGCAAATACTTGCGCTTGATACCGACAGAGCACCCCTGCAATCAGCTTTTTGTAGCGATAGGTAGGACCTTTGTGGGTGTCTGGTACGACATTGTCCACGTTTTTGATAAATACCAGATCAGCCTCTAGCTGATTTAGATTTTCAATCAAGGCACCATGACCTCCGGGTCTAAACAGTAAGCTACCGTCATCTTTACGAAAAGGCCTGCCCGCTGGATCAACGGCAATCGTATCAGTAGCCGGATTTTGTTGGGAAGTTTGGAGGGTAAAACTAGTCGCATAACGACCGGAATAGGGGATTTCTAATTCTGCCAAATGCTCGTTCACCAGTGTCTTGTGTTCGGCGGAGACGGTAAAATGAAGGACGACCTCTCGGTTTTTACCTTTGGCATAATGCGCTCCTTCTACCATATGCTCCATAGCGGGAGTCCGTAATTCGCCCTGAGAGCGATGAAAACGCAATAAGAGTTTAGGCAGACCTCCATAATTGAGTCCCTCTTCCCCTAGCAAAAACTGCAAAACCTCCTTATACCTTTGGGCTTGTAAGAGTCGCAATAGGTCTTGCCCTTTGCGGCCCATAGCCTTGACTAGATCCTCATAAAAGGCAAACGTCTTGATCTCGCTGAAAAAACGATCAAGCTGAGCGTTCTCCGCAGGAGTCAGTGCTTCATCATTGAGAAAAGCGTAGAGTAGCTTGAACATCCGACTGGCGGCACCACTAGCGGGTACAAATTTGCAGATTTTGAGTTTTTCTGCCTTGGCTTCATATAGGCTGATGAGGCGATCTATATCGGGTTCGGCGTATTGCCGAACGCCATCACCATAGGCTGGAGCCCGTAAAAGTTGCATTGGAGGAAAGCCTTTTTGAAAGCGTTCCAATTGCCAAAGCAAGAGATCGGGAGCGATGCCTTTTTGTTGCATCTGCTCCCGATCTTGTTTACTCAATTGAGTCAAATATTCTTCTGCGTTCAAGCTATTGATTGATTACCAAAACATTGCATAAAGAGCCGCCGTGATCAACAATACCGCAATTGCGCTAACATTGAAGACCGGACCCGTAGCAAATAGTTCTTTTGACAAAGTGATCCCTTTTTCGTGATCCTTGCCACCATTTTCCATATAGCTGATCCCGACCATGACCAACATAGAAAGTATCCAAGTCCACATCATCTGATGCATAAAAGGGATATCGACAAACATAGCATGATCGATCCAAGCATTGGGCCCAACCTTGAAATAAAGTGCAATCGGTATCGAAATGATGGCACCCCAAATCGCGGCATTATTGGTGGTCTTTTTCCAGAATAAGCCTAGCATAAATACTGCCAAAATCCCCGGGCTGACGACTCCTGTGTATTCTTGTATGTATTGGAAGACTTGCCCAAGGCTATCTAGCTGAGGTGCTAATATCACTCCTACGATCAAGGCTACAATAGCAGAAAGACGACCTACATTTACGAGCTGACTTTCACTTGCATTTGGCTTGATATACGGTCTGTAAATATCCATGGTGAAGATCGTCGCAGTAGAGTTGAGCATCGAAGCCAATGAAGAAACAATCGCCGCAGCCAAAGCCGCCAATACTAGTCCTTTCAGACCCGTAGGCATAAACTCTGAGATCAACCAAGGTGAAGCTTTGTCATTGTCGATCATCAGGCCGTCGGCAGTATCCTTCAAAAATGCAGCATCCACAGAATCTAGTGTTACCATACCGGCACCGTCCATATTCATAGCATAAGCAATGATACCCGGCACTACCACGATGAGCGGCATCAGTAGTTTCAAGCCTGCGGCGAACACGATGCCTCGCTGAGATTCTTTGAGACTCTTAGCGGCAAGGGTACGCTGGATGATGTATTGATTAAAGCCCCAGTAGTAAAGATTTGCAACCCACATACCACCGATCAATACGGCAAGGCCGGGCAAATCACCCCAAGCATCTTTGCCATTAGGTGTGATAACTTCGCCTTGATCAAGGATCATCGAAAATTTCTCCGGCACGACATCCATCAATTTTTGAATACCACCCAATACTCCCTCGCCTGGTGCAAATTGACCTAAGGCGATATAAGTGGTTACCAAACCCCCAAATACCAATAAAGCCACCTGTACCACATCGGTCCATGCAACTGCTGCCAATCCTCCCCAAAGCGAATAGCCAGCCGCAAATAAGGCTAGGCCAATCACTGCAGTGAGCATCATGCTACCGTCGCCTGATCCCATGATTGTATCCAATGCTTTGGCACCGAGAAAGAGAACCGTAGTCAGGTTGATAAATACATAAAGTCCGATCCAAAAAACGGCTAATATTGTCTTGAGATTGGTACTATATCGTTTTTCGATAAACTCCGGGATGGTGTAGAGCCCTTTCTCGATAAAGATAGGTAGGAAGAACTTGCCTACAATCAATAGCGTAATCGCCGCCATCCATTCGTAAGATGAGATCGCCAACCCGATTGCAAAACCAGAACCTGACATACCGATAAATTGCTCGGCCGAGATGTTGGCTGCAATCAAGGAGGCTCCAATAGCCCACCAGGGAAGCGTTTTGCCTGCAAGGAAATAATCCTCGGAGGTCTTTTCGCCTTTGCGACTCACCCAGAGGGCAATCCCCACAATGACGAGCGCATAAGCGATAAAAATCGCGTAGTCTAAAGTTTGAAAATCCATAGTAGCAGAAAATATGTGTGTCCTTTTCGCATCCGAATAGAAAAGAAAGTAAAAAGATACTGCCCCCTTGTCAGAGGCGCAAACATTAAATCTCCATGTATCACGAAAAAATCCCGTAGAGGCGTAAAATTTTACGCATCTACGGGATTAATCCAGCAGATTTACTGCTTACCAGTCAAATTCTTGATTGAGCACCACGTCGAAACATTGAGATAGTGCAGGAAGGTCTTGATTGAGTTTGTGCAACTCAAGCGAGAAAAATACTTGATTGGTTTTACCATTGGAAAACACTGTGCGGGCCGCGATAGTCGTCGGGCCTATCCAGTTGTTGACCTTGGCAATCTGTCCTTTGTAGATATCGTTGATAGGGTCTTTGGAGTAAAATGGATCTGCGCCAGTGATAAAGGTTGAAGACACTAGTGCCGGAAACCGATTAGCAAAGTCCCCTTGGGGAACGGCTAGACTATCCTTGGGCAAGCGTGCTTGTCCCGAAGAAGTAGAGAGACTATCCATAGGCGAAAAACCAAAGACAGTTGACTGGTTAGGTGCATCTTCATTTGGAAACAGATTGGCAAACTTTGCGGTGAAAAATATTTTCCCGCCCGCATTCAGATACTCCTGAATTTGGATAGAGCCTACTTCCATGGCGATGCGCTCGCCTAAACCACTCAATTGTTCTCCATCGGAGTACCAAAAGACTCTGTCATACAATCCCAAGAAAAATCCTACCGTTGGGTCCCAAAATGGAGGGAGTTGCTCAGTAATAGGATAGTAATCGTATGAGATACCAAGGTTGGATAAAATCGAGCGATAAGTATCATCAGCAGTCGCAGAACCATGCGCATCTACAACCAACAAATCTGAACTTTGTCGCTTGACATAAAATACCTTAGAACTATCAATCTCACTCAAACTGCCGGCAATATCTCGGGCTTGGATATAGAGCTGATTATCCGCATCGATGCGTAAATCCTGCAAAGGATTGTCTTGTAAGCTCGCATTAGAACCGAGATAGAGTTGAGCGTTCTGGGAACCAGTTTGCTTAGGAGCCTCAGGTACAAAACTCGCAAAGGTGGAAAATCGGTCTAATGGAAACCAAGCGCCATCATTGAGGCGAATAAAAAGGGAGTCCAAGGTCTCGTTGCTATCTAAGTCCTCTGCTCTCCACAATACAGACCAAACCGAATAAACGGTATCGGGAATGCTGGTCAGAGAATCAAACTTAACGGTAGGGGGAGTATTCCGTATCGGAACGCTCAAAAAAGCGGGACTTGGGTCCGCCGTATCATCATCATCTATCGCTCGTACAAAAAAACTGACATCGGTGGTATCGCTACCGACCGGGATGTCAAAGCGAAAAGTGCTATCTGTTTGTTGGACAAAGTCCCAATCCATTTCATCAAAAGATAGTTCGAAGCCCTTGACATAGCCATCTTGGTCTTCGCCAGACCACCGAAGGCGGACGACGCTATTGAGGCGGTCAGTACCGCTGAGGGTGATTTGCTCGACAAATATTTTGGTATCTGGAGGCAAATTGTCCAGTGGACTGCCGGTATCGCAAGCTGTAAAGAACAAAGCGATGATAGCTAGCCAGCAAAAAGCCGTTGGCCAGCGATAAGCATTTGCTTTATCGCTGACCAATAACTCTTGATGACTAGATGTGATGATTCGGTTCACAAAGGTCATTATTTGATAACCATTACTTTTTGACGAGCGATCACGACTCCTTCAATCTGGAGATTGAGGAGGTAGATACCCGCACTAAGCTGATTGGTTTGAAATTGGAGGCTGCCGTTTTGATTGGCGATATCTTGCTTCGCTATACGACGTCCCATGAGGTCAGTCAGAACCGCTTCTGCTCTTACCATTTTAGGGAAATCATACTGCACGTTCAGCGCAGCTGCAGTAGGATTAGGGAATACTTTGAGGCTAGTAGCTGCAAACTCTGATTCGATGCTGTTAACACCATTGACACAATTGGCTCCGGAAAAATCTTCTGCGTCTTCGTTGTTGCGAGGAAGGAGCTTCATTTGGCCAAAGCTGTAATACATGATACCTGTAAGGCTAGTCATAGTATCACCGACTACTACGGGGCAGGCAGTTACGGTCATGATGCCATCATTAGTGGCCCAACTCGTATCGTTTACATAAGAAAATGCCAAAGAACCAAAGGCACTACCCGTTACACGACCAGCGAGGACACGTGTACCTGAATTTGGATCAAATTGATCAGCACCTACAATGTATTCTGCAAAATTACTTGGATCATCAGCGTTTTCATCTACCACATAGATATCTCCACTGTTAGGAGCTACTAAACGTACTAGCATGCCTTCATAAGCCTCCGTAACCATAAAGTCATAGCTAGAAAAGAGCGCTGGATCTGTGTCTACGGCCGCAGGGACTGGATTTCCTGTACTAATCGTAGATACTGTAATGATATCTTCGATGCGAGTAAAGCCAAAGCTTTCTGCTACAGTACCGCGAACACTGATCTTGTCGCCGCGTTGTAAGCTAGCAAGCTGAGCGTTTTGGACGAGTGAGATACCTGTCCAAGCATTGCCGGTTTCTTGCTGCATATAGACAAAGCCGAGGTCGTTGGCATCTGCTGTCGCAGTAACGATTCCCTCTACAGTTACTTCTAGGCCAGTGTATCCTGAATTGCCATTGGCATAAGGAGTAAATTGAACATCAAAGATGGTCGTACCATTGTCGCGTACTGCGAAAAACAAGGGATTGAAATTGTTATTGATATCCGGTACCGTAGCAGTCAACATATCATTGTCTTCTGCTGTGATATAGTATTTGACGAAGTCTCCTTCACTAAAAGCCGTACTTGGAATCATACCTGTATAGGTAGAACCTGATCCGGCCATAGGCACAGTCAAAAAGCTGTTGTTACTAACGCCAATTGCATAATGTAGCGTTGCTGTAGTGATAGTACCATCATTGTCTTCGATCGTTGCAGATATGGTCACATCCTGTGTTGAGCTAGGTGTGATAGGATTGCGGCTGATGTTAGAGATTAAAGGCGATGCAGCACCCTGTGCGAGTACGTAGTCTGAAGCTTGGTGAGGATATAATTCATACCCACGTCCATTGGCTCCAAAGCAACCGTTCGCAGAATGCGCAACGACTCCACGGATAGTGTCATAACGATCACCAACATTAGGCGGCACATAAGTACCACCGCTAGCAGGCAGACGCTGGATGAGGAAGCGATCAGAAACGTTGATCAAATTGCCTTGCGCGTCAGCACAGATAAAACTCACACGATTATTGCCAGAGAAAAAACTTACAGCCGTAACGGTAAGGTCAGTCATCGTTACATAAGAACCTTCCCATTGCTCACCAGTATCAGGTAGATTTTCTTGGACGTTGTCATTGAGGTCTCCTAGAGATACAATTTGCGTTTGGACAGTCTTGCCAGCGTCAACGACGGTAATATCAAGCGGTACAATTTCGGTTTCATGGCCAAAGCGAGTGATAAGGCCTTTGACGACTACAGAATCTCCTGCTAGCAGGTCGAGTACATCCGTTCCGGGAACCGGAGTAGGCACGCCAATGGTGTATAAATCAATCCCCGAGAAAGGTCCAACACCATTTTGCAACCAAAGGTTGCGACCACCAGCTGACTGAGCTTGGCCACCATCTTGGACGACTACACCATAAGTATAGACAGTATCACCAAGATAAAATGATGTGTCAATACAAGCTGCGAGATCATTCGCAGATACATTTTGAATTTGTTGGATCGTGAGGGTATCCTGCGCTTGCAGGCTACTCAGCATCCCACCCAAACATAGAAGGAGGAAAAGTTTTTTCATATGTGAAAAGAGGTTTTGGTTTTGATTACTTGATGATAACGAACTTGCCGCGTTTTTTATCATTTGTGTCTTGGTCAATCACCACAAAGAGGTAAAGACCGCGAGCGATTATTTGATTGTCTTGAGATAAGAGATCCCAAGCATGCTCACCACCGGAGAAACCGGTTTCATCTGTATCGGAATAGGTGTCAAACCAGCGCGAATCACTGCCGGTATAAGCTTCATCATGTTGGATCACATCCACCAAATCACCCGAAAGCGTATAGATACGGATCTCACAGTGAGCGGGCAGATTGGCAAATAAGATTTTACGATCTTCTTCAAATTTGCTGCTGCCTTCCCAAGCGGCAGAGGCATAATAAGGATTAGGGTACACAAAAGGATCGCCATTGACAAATCCTTCGTTGGCGGGTTTACCTGCAAAAACTCTACGCGTACTGGCTAAGGGAGCAGATTCGAGTGAGATCAAATTATTGGTTTCATCACCGCTATCGTAGGCTGTCATCGAAATCACATGCTGCCAGCCATTGGCGACACCTTCAAAAGTATATTTATAAAAATACTCATTGGTGTCTCCAGCAAAGCTGATGGATTCTTCTAGGCGAGCACCTTCAAAGCCTGCGTCGTAAGAGATCGTATTACCCGGGATGTCCCATTCTGAAATCAGGTCTAAAGACGCTAGGATGTCCTGTGTCTCTTGTACGTCAAAGCCAACGGCGGTTTTGTAGAGACGATAGCCTTCAAAGTCTTGTAGTTTGGAGATCGGATCTACCGAACGCTCAGCATTATCGGACCAATAGACATCAATTTTATTGTCTCCTGGGACCACTTTTATTTTTGGGGGATCGGGAGGCGTTGGTAAGATAAAGCGACTGATACGACCATCACCATTGCGGTCTTCACCGGGTTCTAAGATGCAATTACCGTTTGCATCTTCGCCATTATAAGCGGTTTGGGCCCAGCCTGCATTTTGGATGAGGTTGGAACGTTGGGCGGGAGTATTGGCAGAGGCGGGTAAGCCATCGAAATTACGTTTGGCTAACACCATTGCAAAAGCCACGTCGATATACTCTCCCGGTTGCAAAGTGGTATATGGCCCAGCCGAAACTAAGGTAGAGCGATTGTTGGCCGTCGAAATACTATTTTGGATATCATTCCAGCTACTGAGAAAGTTGAGGCCATTGCCCATTTTACCGTATCGTTGGAGATCATTGACCGGAAAGAAAAACAAGGGATCGGCAGAATTTCGAAACTGCCATGTATTATAATGCACCGCAAAGTTGGGGGAAGTCGGGCAGACTTCACTTTGCTCTGAGCCGAGATATTTTAAGCCTAAATAACTATCGGTAAAACCAATGTCGCCGAGGGCATCAAATTCATAACCCATACTAAGGCTATCGATAAAGCCATTGCCGCCTTTGTTGAAAAAGGCTGAGCCGCCCGGAGGGGTGATTTGGACATTGCGCACAACCCCGTCCATCCAGTATCCCAAAAACATCGAGTCTATCGGTACAGTATTGACATTTTTGATGCGAAAATTGAGGATGAGGAAGAAGTTCGCAAAGCTAAAATTCCAATTATACACCTGATATTCGACTTCAATCCCTAAAGGAGTCAAGTGATTGGCGATAGGGAGATTGGTCGTTCCGTTGAAAACGGAAAGCGAAGAATCTGAAAAAGTAGAAACATAATCCTGATGCGAAATTGCTTCCGGCGTATAAAAAGGACTATCAAATAGAGAGGAGCGTTCCGCGAGCGGTGTCTTAGAAGTGTACTCAAAGCCCGCCTTACCGGTCGCATAGCCTGAAGCATCGTCTACTGCACCTGTACTGACGGCAACTTGTCCATTGACGAGGCCGCCAACCCACAATCCGCCATCAAAGATATGCTCGATATTGGAGCCAGCAGGGTACTCCAAAGAGGGGAATTGCTCTACATTGAAACTACCATTGAAGCTGTTGCCAACATTGCCGAGGTTAGTGATAGTACCTGTGACATTGCCGGCTGTAGTGACCTTTTCGTCAAAAACATCTGGGAGCTGGGCGCTGAGGAAAGTGCTGCAGCTCACCAACATAAGGAGCGTGAGGAATTTTTTCATCGGTATGCAAAATTAGGCATTTCCGCGTGGAGGAGAAAACATCCCAGATGAATTCTCTGTTAAGCCTTGCTTTTACCTTGCTAAATAAGGCCACAAGGATATTCAAACCTAGGCGGGAATCTCCCTAATTACTGCTAGCTCAACGCCTACAACCCACATTTAGCATATTAGTATGAAAAAATCACCCTTTTTTATAGCCTTCTTTTTTGCCTGCTCGCGCAGAACGCTTGGGTTCAAACATTGCCCTTCCTCAGTAGGCGGTCAAATATGGAATTTGGTTTCGACTTCTACTAATTACTGGGAAACTAAGTCTTGATGATAATCCTAAGGCGAGGCCGTCAATCGGTCAAAAACCCCTGAATCTCAGTCTGAAGCCCTTCAAACCGAGTTGCTTCATCTTCAGCAAAAGTAACGGCATTTTCAAAATATGGTACAGTACTTTCTATTTTGAGCGCAATCAGATAGTCGTTTAGCTTTTTACGTTCGAAGTCGATAGCTATGACACGCTCGATGGCAAGTTTTAGCTCTGCTTGTTCATCAAGAGACAGCAATAAAGTCTTGAGCGCTGGAGCTTGCGTACTATCGTTGAGTTGATTGATCGCTTGCATAGCTAATTCATCATATTGGCGATACAATTCTATCACCTCAGCATATTCCCTGCTTTGACGATTCAATTCATCATAGAGTGTATCCCATTGTTTGACCTTTTCGCTTAGGACTGGGTTGTCGAGCTTCGCTTTTTCAAAGGCCTGATCTAGCGCATCATGATAATAGCCTCTACTGTCATCGCTAGCCCAGATCGAAACTTTTTCTTTAGTATTGGGACTGATAGCTTCTACATTCGCAATGGGAGCGGGAGCTTCCTCGACCGAAGGGATCTGCACAAAGTAAATTGAAGCAGCGATGGCGATGAGCACTAAGAAAGAGTATAATACTGTTTTCTTCATGAATTGTGTTTTGTAAGTGATACTGCCCTCCTGAGGCTAAGGTTGTGGATTTAACCTTATTTAACGATCCCTACTGCTTATATTTGGTGAAATTTACTCGCTATGTCATTACTCCCCGGCTTTGCCGAACGCTTGGATCAAGCCGCCTCACAGGCTCAAGCTACTCCCCAAATCAGTCTCGAATCAGCTCTCACTGAGGCCGAAGCCTATGAGGTGCAAGCCCTCTCTTTGGCGCAGCGTTACGCCCGTGGCGAACGCCTAATTGGACTCAAACTAGGTTTTACTAGCAAGGCCAAAATGGAGCAGATGGGCGTTCATGATATGATCTGGGGCCGTCTGACAGACCAGATGTATTTAGATAGCGACGGGACGCTGGATATGGATAAGTTTATCCACCCTCGCGTAGAACCAGAAATCTGCTTTCGTGTCGCCAAAGACCTCAAATGGCCAATGAGCCGAGCAGAATTGACCGAATACTTTGACGGAGTCGCACCCGCTTTGGAGGTGATTGATTCGCGCTACGAAAACTTCAAGTTTTCGCTCGAAGATGTCATCGCGGACAATTGCTCTTCCTCTGCCTTTGTTGTTGGGCCGTGGTTAAGTCAGCATACTCCACTTGCAAATCTAAAGATTGACTTGCTTGTAGATGGCGAAATGGTCCAATCTGGTAACTCTGATGCCATACTCGGCGATCCTTGGGAATCAGCTCTCGCGGCAGCGAGACTCGCTCATCAGTACGGACAGCCAGTGCTTGCGGGTTCTTATATTATGGCGGGTGCTGCGACCTCTGCCGTCTTTTTGAAAAAAGGCCAAAGCATCGAGGGACGCGTTGCTAGTTTGGGAACGATTGGCTTTGGAGTAATGCAATAGTGAATTTTATTTTGGGGGTAAAGAGATTCGTGAATTAATATTAAGCATGAGAAAAATTGCTTTGTTCACCCTGGCTTTCTGTGCCTATTATTTTTGTTTAGCTCAAGAACCTGACTGGTACTTCACTTTTGGTGCACCCAATTCCTATTCATCCATATTCGATCTTCAAATTGATGAAAATGGAAATATCTACGCACTTGCTATGATATTTCCAGAAACAGATGTTGATCCTGGTCCTGATGAATTGATTTTAGCGGCATCTAATTATAGTAGTAGAGCTTTGCTAAAGTATCGTTCAGATGGTTCACTGATTTGGGGAAAATCACTCGGTAATTTTAATGGCAAATTGCGGATCAATCATAAAGGAGAAATTATTTTAGGAGGAGTCTTCTCAAAAGAAATTCAATTTGGGGATCAGACTTTTAATCCTATTGGTGGGTATGATCACTTTCTGGCCAAACTATCCAGTAGTGGGGAGTTTATATGGGCTATTTCGATGGGGAGTGAACAAGATGAAAGTCTCTTTGATCTTGAAGTAGATTCGGAAGGAAATATACTTATGTACGGAGATTATATGGGGGAGATGGATGTAGATCCTGGAGAAGAAACTCACCAAATCAATAATCAAGGCTATCGAGATGTATTATTAGCTTCGTACTCTACCGATGGTAAATTTAATTGGGAGTGTCATTTTGGAAGCAGCCAAAATGAATTCCCAACAAGCTTGACGCTCGATCAACAGGGCGATATTCATATTACAGGAACATTTTTGTCAAGTTTTAAAGTACAAACACCCGTGGGTGAAAAGAATGTGAAAAAACTTGGCTGGTCTAATATGTATTGGGCTTGTATCGATCAATCTGGACAAGTACAATGGATCAAGAGTTTAGGTGGAGCTGGCTATATAGGAGGAGGCTTCCTCGAAGAGGCTCAAGATGGAAGTTTTTGGTTATTGACAGGAATCAACAATGAAGTAGACATCGCTTTTGGGGACACTCAAAAAATAATAAAAAGTACCACTGAAGATGTCTCTGATATGGTTTTAGCACATTACGATGCTGAGCAAAACTTATTAGCTACACGCCAATTTAAGAGTAAGAGTTATGCGGAGATAGCAGATTTTCACCTCACCGCTGATGGGCGGATGTATATAAGTGGAAATTTTCGCGCGAACTTAGGCATCGACTGGGACTCCAATATGCCTCAAATGACGGCCGATACGCTATGGGATGGATTCGTTGTAGGTATAATGCCTGAAGATCAATCTGTATTTTGGTCCAAACATCTAACTGGACCTCAAGGAGAAGGGCTTAATGTTGTACGAGAAGATCAAGAAGGAAACATATATCTCGGAGGTTCATATATGGATAACTCAAGATTTGACCCCAGAGGGATCAATCTTGAGTTATCTAGTAAGGGCATCTATGAAGCTATTTTGATGCGTTTTCCGGCTGTCATACCGCAAGGAAAAAAGAGAACCAAACGACCTAAAAGAACGAAAAAGCAATAATCAAAAGATATGAAGATTCACGATTCTGTTGATCCTGGAAGATATGTCGCCGCTGCCGAACGCTATGACACGATGCAATACCGTAGATGCGGTCGTAGTGGTATTATGTTGCCCATGATTTCACTGGGCTTATGGCACAACTTCGGGCACAATGACGACTTTCATGCTGGACGTATGATTTTGCGCAAAGCATTTGATATGGGGATCACCCATTTTGACTTAGCCAACAATTATGGCCCACCCTTTGGCGCTGCCGAAGAAAATTTTGGCCGCATCTTCGCCAAAGACTTCAAGTCCTATCGTGATGAATTGATTATTTCTAGTAAAGCTGGTTGGGATATGTGGCCCGGTCCTTATGGCAATTTTGGCTCTCGCAAATACTTGATCGCTAGTCTTGACCAAAGCCTCAAGCGTATGGGCTTGGACTATGTCGATATCTTTTATCATCACCGTCCTGATCCTGATACGCCTCTAGAAGAAACGATGGGCGCTTTGGATCAGATTGTCCGCCAAGGTAAAGCGCTTTATGTGGGAATCTCTCAGTATAGTGCCGAGGATACTGCCAAAGCCGCCAATATGCTTCGCGAGATGGGTACGCCCATGCTCATCCATCAACCTCGTTATAGTATGATGGATCGTTGGGTCGAAAAAGGCTTATTAGATGAATTAGAAAAGCAAGGTATGGGGGCGATCGCCTTTTCACCTTTGGAACAAGGAGTCTTGACCAGCAAATATCTCAAAGGTATGCCTGCTGACTCCCGCGCCGTCAAAGATGGACGCTATCTCAAGCCCGATAGCATCAGCGATGCGACCATCGAGAAAGTACGCAAACTGAATGATATCGCAGAAAGTAGAGGGCAGACGATGGCGCAAATGGCGATTGCTTGGTTGCTCAATGATGAGCGTATCACTACGGTCTTGGTTGGGGTGAGTCGCATGTCTCAGCTAATCGACAATGTCGGCTGTCTGGACAAACTAAGCTTTAAGGGCGACGAATTGATTGCGATTGAGGAGATACTAGACAATAATTAGTCGAATACTTATTGCTCCAAAGGATTGTAAACAAAGGTGAGCATCAACAAAAACGAAATCCCGAGCAAGACCATCGCGATCTGAAGGAAGATCGGATACTTATCCTCCGTCTGCAGGAAAGTGGTGGCTTGAATGGGGCGTTTTTCGAGTTGTGAAATTTCATCGAAAACTTCTTGGAGACGTTCAGCTTGCTGGGCCCGAAAATAAGTACCTCCGGTCTGAATAGCGATCTGACGTAGCGTACTTTCATCTAACTCAGTACCTCTATCAGCCACTTTGTTCGCGCTAGAGCCTACCCCGATACTATAAATCCTAATATCATATTCTTTGGCTAGTTTGGCTGCAGTGATGGGATCGATACGACCTTGATTATTGGCACCATCGGTAAGTAGAATCATGATCTTAGTGGGCGTTTCGCTTTCGCGTAATCGGTTGATGCCGACGGCGATAGCTGACCCTATGGCGGTACCCTGAGGTTGTATAATCCCGGTTTTGATATCCTCAATCATGGTTTGGATGAGATCATGGTCCATGGTGAGGGGAGCGTAGGCGGATGCTTTTTCTGCAAATAAGACTACCCCGATTTGATCTTCGGTCCGATCAGTAACAAAACTGATCGCGGTTTGCTTTGCTACTTCAAGACGATTTGGGAAGAAGTCGGCACTTTCCATACTGCCACTGGTGTCCAATAAGAGCATGATGTCAATCCCCTCGGCTGTTCTGGTCTGTACGTCCTTTGCACTCTGTGGTCTAGATACGGCCACGATCATAAAAGCTAGTGAAAGCAATTGGAGAGCTCTGGGCAATACTCTGAGTACACTGAGGCTAAAGGCTTGCTTCTTGAGTTTGGTCGGATCGTAGCTCAGTCGGATGACCAATCGCTGCTTTTTGAAATAGCGATAGTACCAAAAGAGGAAACCCGGAATGAGCAGCAGCAAAAAGAGTGCCTCCGGATTAGCAAATAAATCGATATGAAAAAGTCGTTCCAACACATACAAAAAACGGCCTTTTATCCCCCCAAAACAAGTCCATTCTTAGCAGTTGAGTGGGAAGATTGAACCGTTTGCCTAAATAAAAACAAACAGGGCTCCTTCCTAAGAAGAAGCCCTGTCGATTTTTGAGGGATCAAACTTGCCTAAACGAGCTTGTCTAATGCCGCAAGAGTATGATCATAATCAGGCTCTTGTGCGATCTCTGGTACGAGCTGAGAATAGCGTACTATATTTTTTTGATCAACGATAAATACTGCACGAGCAGATAGACCTTTCATCGGACCACTGAGAATTTCAGTATTGAATTCGTTGATGAAGTCGCTATAACGGTAATCAGAACCGATGATGATGTTTTCGACTCCTTCAGCAGTACAAAAACGCTTCATCGCAAAAGGAAGATCTTTAGAGATCACAATACCGATTACGTCTTTGTCTTTGTATTTGGCTAATTCCTTGTTGAAACGGATCGTCTCAATTGCACAAATACCCGTGTCTAGACTTGGTACCCCAATCAATACTTTGATTTTGTTATCAATATCGTAAAGACTGGTTTCGCCTAGGTCTTCTGTGACGAAGGTGAAATCAGGTGCAGGAATACCTGGAGCTGGAATATCGTCTTTGATGGAAAAGGGGGTACCTTTCAGGGTTACGCTTGCCATGAGATTGCTTATTTTATTTTGTGCCGTAAAATTAAGATAAAAACAGGCAAAACCGAAAGCGCTGTAATATTTATCCCTTGCTTACGACTGATAAGAAAAATTGTGAGACTGAAAGCACAACTAGCATTCAGTAGAAGAGTTTTGATATTTGAAAAATCATATCTTATTGCGCCAACTGCATCATTGAGTTTGAGTAGTCAAGAGGAACGTGCATTTGTAAGCTTGATTGAAACCAATCAGGGCATCATCCATAAGGTATGCCGGCTTTATGCGTTCGGCCTAGCCGAACGCGAAGACCTCTTTCAAGAAATCGTCCTGCAACTTTGGCGTAACCACAAAACCTTCTCCGGTAAATCCAAAATCTCTACTTGGATGTATCGAGTGGCCCTCAATACTGCTATCTCAGCCTTGCGCAAAAAGGAACGAAGACCCAAGCTTGAGAGCAATGAGCCTCTACCGTTCGGCTTGGCCGAACGCATCCACGATCCTGATATAGCTGAAAAACGTAGCTTCTTATATCGTGCGATCGATCAATTATCCGAAATCGAACGTGCGATCATATTGTTGTATCTCGAAGAGCAGAGCTATGAAGAGATTAGCCAAATCATGGGCATTACCAGTAATAATGTTGGTGTCAAACTCAATCGAATCAAAGAAAAACTAAAGAAAAAAATCGTCCCTCACTTCGAATAAGAATATGGATCTTGACCAACTGAAATCTCTTTGGGAAGCTGAAAATAGCTTTCAAGCCGCAGCGGGCAATACCGCTCGTGGAACGGAGGAGATACGGGCCATGATCCGGAAAAAGAGTCGTACCTATTGGCGTAAAATACGTCGTAATACCCTCATCGAAATGGCCTTGATCCTACTAGCATTGCTTGCAGTAGTTGTGATAAGCCGTGTACAACACATTTTTATTTTGCCGATGGAGTGGCAAGCCCTTTGGATCATGGGTGGTGTGGGACTGGCCTTTTATCTGTTTAAGTTTTTTAGCCTTGGACAATTACCCGATTCAGATTTAGTACTTGAGCATTTTTTACGGCAACGCATTAGAAGACTCAAAGTATATATGCGACTGTATCGAATCTTGGTGGTGGCTTTGGTGCCTCTTTTGGGAGCGCTAGGAGTATTGTACGGCTTTGTACGACAATCTGTAGTCTATGATGGAATCTGGCCTGATATTCCCGATTCTACTTGGTTTGGGGTGATTAGTGTCATGTTGGCCTATGCTGCGCTCGCGGCTTGGGGTTCGAGTATTTATTTAAAGCGTTTATATGGGAAGCATTTGGCTCAACTTGAAAGTGGTCTCGCTGAGCTAAGCGAGGATTAATCTTTGGGTTAAACGCCTACGAGCTTATAGTCAATCATGCGTTCTCTTTAATCTCGCCATCCAATT
The DNA here is from genome assembly GCA_045106675.1 of Bacteroidia bacterium. GTDB lineage: Bacteria > Bacteroidota > Bacteroidia > J057 > J057 > JBCAWW01. The sequence goes on along the minus strand of JBGCFA010000278.1, from coordinate 6,864 downwards.
TATTGTCGATCCATCCGATAAAATCAAAGTATTGAAATAGCGTATTGACTTCATCCTTGGATTGGAAACTCAATAGCTCATTTCGAAATTCTAACCAATATTCTCTTCGTTCTCGCTCATTATAGGCGCTTAATTGTCTGCTCAGGGTACGGAAAAAAGCTTGTTCCCAACGATCAAAGATGGCTTGCTTTTTTAGGTATCGTTTCGACGAGCGCATTAAGGTCTGTAAGATTTCATGATTGTCTAGATCCCATTGTAAAAGGAGATAGACCAAGCGACTCGCAGCCATTAATTCTTGACGCGTATTTTGGTCATCCAATCCCATCAAGGCCTGCATCCAGCTTACCGCCTTGCGGAACGCTCCCGCCCCATAGTAGAGTGAGAAGATCAAATAATGAAAGGTGATTTGATCCTGTAGCGGTAGACTTATTCGGTATAATTCAAGTTCCGTTTCGATTTCTGGCAATCTATTGAGGGCGATCTCATATTCCTTTTGTTGCAATAGGAGGTTTAACTCTAACTGAGTCAATAGGCGAAACATATTTTGCTGTAGCATCGGGATCTTCCGAAAAGTGCTTTGCTCCATGCGTTCTCTCAGCTGCGGCAATTGGGAATAAAATAAATCGGTTTTTTCGAGTCGCAGACAATCAACGAGATAGTTATTGAGCGCAGAAACGTAGCTCTTCACGTTTTGACTAAGCTGAATGGGGTATTGATGATAGAGTTCTACTCTTTTTTGATTGGCATCAAAAGCAGCTTCCGCATTTCCCTGTATGAAGTGATAGGTTCCCCAGCTTTGCCAATAGTATTGTCGGGCGCGAAAACTTTGCATGGCAGGAGGTTCACTGAGTAGAGGATTAGCCATTAAGGCTCCAAGTCTTTGTTCATCAGCCTCATTGCGGGACTGCCCTCTACGGGTGAGGAACTGGTACAGCTGAATAGAAAGGTACCAATAATCAGACTCTAGCTGGAAGGTCTTTAAGATGCTTTGTTCCTCTTGGTGGATATCTGCTAATACTTGAGCTTGGGATTTTGCCAATCCTCGGAGGGTTTTTAGGCGTTTTTGGGATTGTAGTAGGGCAAGGCTCCAATCTGGGTTTTGATGCTTTTGGCTAAATTTTTGGGCTTTGAGGAGGAGGTCTTGAGCCTGAAAGGGCAGATTTTTCTGGATTAGGATTTCTATCTGTTCTTGGTAGCGATGAAACTTAGCCTCCGGCGAACGCGTCGCATGAAAAGCCGAAAGGCTATCCAGTATCAGTTGGTATAGTTGGTATTTGGATACTGCAAAGTGCTTGCTCAAGGCAGATTTGGCCAATTTTTGTTTCAAGTTGGCCTCGTCATATTCCGCTTGTGCATCGATTGCTTTGAACAATTGATAGTAATCATTGCCCTTACCTACGACTTGGCGTTCCGCAAAGCGGGTGAAATAACGCTTTTCACTCTTGCTTAGAGATTTTATAAGAGTGTGGATATTATCACTTTTAAGACTCATATAGGGTTAATATAGACAAAATTAGCCCTATTAGAAATTTCATAATTAGGTTTTATTGGTTCCCATAAGAGGGGCAAATAATCAACTTTTGTATCAGAACAAGGAAACACAATTGAATTGTTCTCCATTACACCTTAAAACCAGATATTATGAAACGCTTCTCAATTATTTCTCTGCTTATCACTCTGATGCTATTCACTCATACTGCTTGCAATCCCTTAGGTGGAATTGAGGATCAAATTGATGAAGCAATATTTATTCTCAATCAAGCGATCGCGCAAATTACTAGCCAATCTGACGAATGGAGATTTACAATAGAAGAAACGGTCAACGAACTTCCTGACCATCTCAAAGCACAAGGCGAAAATTTATTAGCAGAAGGTATAGGGATGCTGTCTTCTAATTTAATTTGTGTGGTAGATGCGATTCCTAAGCGGATGATCAGAGGATTAAAAGGAATGAAAGCGGAGCTACTAAATACTGAACTTCCTCCTGTAGATCCTACCATTTGTCAGACCAGCTTAGATGCTATCGACTTGACAGTAAAAGAAAGTGTACGTCGCCAGATTTCACTAAATGGATATGATTTCGTTGAATTTGCCCTGATGGAGTTGCGTTTGCGCGGAGAGGGTGGGATCGAAAAAGCGCTTCCGGGCCGTTTGTTCAAACTCTCTAATTATGAGCTAAGTATCAACGCTGCCAATATGGACGCCGAATTTAAAAACTACACAGCTTTAGTGGTTTACTTCAACAATGAAGTTCTTACTGAACTACCGATCATCGTGCCTGCAGAACCTAAGCAAGTTAGCTTTCTACCCGGTAACAGTGGATTCATTGGCCCTTTTTGTCCCCCAAAGACCCGTGGAGATCGTGAGTTAGGAGGAGTAGCAGATGTGAAAGCTAGCGCCCGTCTTTATATCGTAAATCAGAACGAAATTTGGGTCGAAGTCAAGTATCGTTTGGAGGAGCCCAAAAAAGACCATAGCACAGCCGAAGGTACTTGGGATGTTAGACTCAAGAAATTTGCTAGCAATGAAAGAATCACCCGTATCGTCCATAGCACCTTTAGTTCTGTCAGTTACCGAGATAAGGATCATGGTACGGATATATTCACAGTAGTAGGACCTGTCAAAAATTTCCTTTGCATCGGAGATACTGGTGGCGATGATTTGGGCAATTGCAGTGCGGATATGGGAGATGAAGACCGTTCGAAATTGGGCATCCAATGGGAGCCGCTCACGGTCATGGTACAAAAGTACTAAGCCGAATTATTATCTAGACTTCTGGGAACTGTCGCTGATTTACTTTCAGCGGCAGTTCTTCTTTTATTGGATAGCTGCGCCCACACTCAGTCTGCCAGAATGCGAGGAACCGAACATATCCGGTATCTATAGATTTTTATCCGCTGCGCGGAACGCCTCGTCTTAACGTTCGTCGAGGACGCTAAAGCTTCAAGTATTAATAATGGAAAGCAGTGTACCCACTCGTCTGTACTAAGAGAAAGCTCCCTAGTTTCTCTATATTACACGCTATCATCCACCTGCCCATGAAACGACTTATTTTTTTAGGACTTTTGATAAACAGCCTGTCCTTATTTGCCCAAAAAGATCTCCGCTTTCAGCATTTTGCTCCCCACGATCGAATTCTTGATATCACTAGCTGGAATAATGATATATGGATACATACCCTTGATGGGATTGTAAAAATGGCCAAGGGGAGTGGGGGACTGACTTTTTTTGATGAAACAGATACCGCTAAGGTCAAATCCAACAACATTCATGGTCTGGCCCGATTTGGTAAAGGAGGCAGTGGGGTCGTTATCGTTACTTATGATTTTGGTTTGGTAATCGTGGATTCGACTGGCTGGCATTATTTAGATACTGCTAATACCTCTGTATTTCCCTCTTACGATGCGATTGCTTTAGATGCTGATAGTAGTGGAGATGTCTGGGTTTTGACGGCGAGTGTCCCTGCACTTTTGCGTTATAGCGATAGTCTAGAACTGGTTTCTTTGGCTCCCGTCAATCCTGGGGATTCTGCTCGGACGCTCACCGTAGAGCCTGTAAGCCAGCATATATGGATCGGTACAGATGAAAAGCTGTTAGAGTATAATCCCGACTTGGATCAATGGAGTGATCGAACCATCGGTTTGATTCAACCTTTATCAGAGATTGATCATATATTTTTTGATCAACAAAATCGAATTTGGCTCAATACAAAGGAGGATATCTGGCGTAAAAAACTCAGTAGCAATAATTGGATGGTGATAGATGCCGACTTCCCTGAACTTCGACTCTCAGAGGACGATAATCAGGTGCTCTGGGCCACTCGCAATGTTGGCTGGCAAGGGGAATATGAATTGTTCAAATGGGAAAATGGAGCCTTTGCGTTGAAAAACTCCGCTAATTCAGTGGCTCCATTTGATGGATACTTTGCTATGTTTCAAGATCCTAGTGATTCAGCCCTTTGGATGGGAGGTTTTCCGGGGCAACTCACCTTATTGCAAAACACAACTTGGCAAACCTATCGCCTACAAAACACCCCCGTCGTAGAACGGAAACAAATAGATCTCGATCTCGATCGCCACGGTAATATGTGGATACTGACGGAGGATAGCCTAAGATTCAATATCAATGATAATTGGAACGTAAAGGCTTTACCCAAGCACGGCCCCTCACAATTTACGGTGATCAGTGAAGATTCAATTTATGTACTATATGGAGGCACTGACAGTCTTGCTCAATGGCAAAATGGTAGCTGGCAATGGATGTTCCCCGGAAATGGATTACCCTCTAATTTCTTTCCTAGCCAAATAAGTGTGGCAGGAGATGGCGCATTATGGTTACAAAACGCTCGCCAAATTTACCGCAAAGATTATGTCGGCCTAAATCTGCAACTGAGCGTTCCCTTAGGGGACAGTATCCGAGCCTACGAACTGACAAGTCCTAGTTCATTTTGGTGGAGTAAAAATCGATTAGATAGCCTCTATCTGAACTCTTCTGGCAGCAATCAAGCTTATGCCCTGAACGCAAGCAATCAGTGGCAAGGAGATTTCAACGAAATAAAGCTTCACACAGACCCTCAAGGCAATGTTTGGCTGTATAACGAGCAAAATTTAATGGGATTTAATCCAACTACTGCCACTAATTGGAAGTCAAATTTTCCGGGGGAGCTACAATATTTTGCTGGAGATGATATGGGCTATTTTCGGGCTACTACCGAAGGTTTTAGCCGTAGCGCTGACTGGAATTCATTTAAAAATGGCAAGGAACAATTTACCGTTGAAAATTCTCCCATGCGACCCGGCAAGATTGGCAAAGTCGTACAAGATCCCAATGGCAACTTTTGGCTAAGCAATCAGTGGGATCAAATAGGCGGCCTCACGATATTTAATGGGCAATCAATACAGACAAGCATCAAGGAGACATTGCCATCGGTATCTACGATGAAGCTGTTTCCCAATCCTAATGATGGTCATTTTACGATACGCTGGGATAAACATCCAATCGGAGAGATTCATTGGCGTATTTTTGATTTGATGGGACAACAGATCAGCGATCGTAAAGAAATCGTGCGATCGCCTGAGCCTTTAGAAACAACGTTTGATTTAGAGCTAGCCCCGGGGATTTATTTTCTTCAATGGGAGATTGGTCAAATACGGGAAAGTAAGCGCATCCTTATTCAGTAGTGGCTTGAGCTTTTTTAGGGCCGCTTCGCGGAACGCTTATTTGTATCGGAAGGTTTTTATTTCTAAAATATTTTGAGGTTCGGAGTTTGGTGGAAAATCGTTCCGCGAAGCGGTGAATAGAAGCCTATTTGCCTTGAATGCCTCAGTCTGACCTCCGCATTTAAATGACATGACCTTAGCTTTAGGCAGCAACATCATAAAATGCTTTGATTTCCCCCAAAATTATTGTGACTTTAAATTTTGCTTCGTATCTAAAAAGCCAAATCCCTTAGATTTTTTTTCTAATACTTTACTAACAATAACAATCCACTACTATGGAATGGTTGACCGACCTTGGTTTAGATTTACCTACAGTAATTGACTGGGGTACTAAAATTTTAATGGCCGTTGTGGCCCTAATTATTGGTTTTTGGCTAGTTGGCAAGATAACAGGTCTTGTAAAAAGAGGCTTAGCCAAGCGGGATATGGATCCTTCATTACAAGGATTTTTGTCTGGTTTAGTCAATATTTTGCTAAAAGCTGCAGTCTTTATTTCTGTTGCATCGATGGTGGGTATTGAGACCACATCATTTGTTGCGATACTAGGTGCGGCAGGTTTAGCTATTGGGCTCGCCTTACAAGGCAGTCTCGCAAACTTTGCTGGCGGTGTATTGATCCTCCTCTTCAAGCCATTCAAGATTGGCGATTTGATCGAAGGTCAAGGACACTTTGGGGTAGTCAAGGATATCAATGTCTTTGTTACTACTCTCATCAGTCCTGATAGCAAAACGATCATTATTCCTAATGGTCCCTTAGCTAACGACAGTATCACCAACCTCACCGAAATTGGTCATCTACGAGTTGATCTAGTAGCCGGTATCGGTTATGGTGAAAACATCAAAAAAGCTAAAGACGTCATTATGAAAGTCATGCAAGACGATCCTAAGGTCATGCAAGATCCTGCTCCTTCGGTCAATGTACTAGAATTGGCTGATAGCTCTGTGAACCTAGCGATTCGTCCTTTTGCGACAGTTGATGACTATTGGGATGTGTACTTTGGTATCACTGAAAAAGTAAAAATTGCCTTAGACGAAGCTGGAATTGAGATTCCGTTTCCGCAGAGAGTCAATCATCAGGCATAATAAAGGCTTGAATCGCAGAAAGCTTGTGCCGATAACCATCGGAATTGAATTTTGATTCAACAACTCAAGCATTCTACAAATAAAAAAACTGTAATTTCCCCCATGCGCGTACTCAACGCCTTGGGGGAATTTGGTTTTATGCTGTGGCAGGTGCTACAGAATTTTCGTCATGTCTGGCGTGATCGTCGGCGTATCATCTACCAATTGGATCATGTAGGGGTCAATTCTATCCCTTTAGTTTTGCTGATTGGCTTATTTGCGGGTGCAATTATTGCTTGGCAAGCCGCCTATCAATTCAAAGGCATGATTTCTTTGTCGGTACTGGGAGGGCAAGTCTCCAGAGTGGTGATGATGGAGATGGCGCCTGTACTGACTGCTTTGGTGATTGCTGGTCGTATTGGAGCCTCTATGACCGCTGAGATTGGGTCAATGAAGATATCGGAGCAGATCGATGCTTTGCGTTGTATGTCGATAGATCCAGTGCGCTATATTGTGCTGCCACGCTTTTTGGGCTTAAGCCTGATGATGCCAATCTTGACTTTTTTTGCCTTATTGATAGCAGT
>JBGCFA010000277.1:0-3196 GCA_045106675.1 Bacteroidia bacterium | reverse complement strand
GCGCGTTCCGCGCAGCGGGAATCGCTAACGTGACACCTCTGACTCAGCAGAAGCACTAAGATCCATCAAAAATAACTGCTGGCCATGACCGACAATCAAGGCGCGCTGCTCATCGATAGCTACTGCTTCGTAAAGCGATGAGGTTGTCGGACGATAATGCTTATTGATGGTAGCACTTACGGGTTCAAGTTCTGCGATGCTGCCATCGAAAGTCAATGCATGTAACTTTCCGTTGAGCTCTAATAGCGACCAAACACAGCCTTCGTCGGCAAGTTCGATTTTGTCGCCATTGAGTTTCCCAACTTGTCCGTTACTAGCAAAGAGTGGGTTTTTGACGCCACTGTAGTACATTTCTTTTCCATCCCAGTGTAGGTGATGGACGAGAGCCCCAATATGGCTTTTTCTCTGCCAAGTGGTAGCGCCATTGATACTGGAAAGGATGACGGTTTGGATGCCACTATAAGCGGCGGCGATGTATTCTACGCTTTCGTCTCCGGGACGTTCGAGGGACCAGACAAAGTGTACAGTACTTTCCCAGACCACATCAGGACTATATTGGAGACTCGGATCAACTTTAGCGATAAATCCTTTGGGCAATGTCTTACCAGCCTTAGCAATCTTTTGATTGCCGCCAGCAACGAGTAAGGTGCCATCGTCCATAAGCATCATATCATAGAAGCAGCGTTTAGCGAAGCTTTTGCCAAAATAAGAGCGCTCAAAGGTTTCGCTGCGGCGGTCATAACGAAAGATCATCCCTTGGTCGCCACCAATAAAGATAGCGTCTGCCGTGGGCACGATCTTAAGGAGATTTACTTCCCCCTCGGGGAACGCGATACGACGAGCATTGCCTTCGCTATCAATTTCCTTGAGCAAACCGTTTTCACCAGCGGCCCAAAACAAACCGTTGCCGATCGAGGCAATATCATAATAAATACTATGCGAGAACAGTCCCGTCGACAATGGGCGTATCGTCTGAGAAAGCCCAAGTGAAAAAGTCAAGCTAAGGACGAGTCCGGTAAATGAAGCGAAGCGGGTCATGTGTCTTGTCGTTATGGTACAAATACAAGCCAAGTATCAAAAGGCTGCATCTAGGTGTCAGTATTTATTTACGGAAGCCAGTAAAAGTGGCTGCAAAACTAAGCTACAAATGTATAAGCGTGAAGCTTTGACAAACAAATGCAGTCATACCCCTAACAAAAAAAATCACCCAAGTGTTGATCGACAACTGACATGGCCCGACTAAGGGGGTGTAATCAAAATTGATAACAACATCAAACACCCAATAATATGAAACGGTCCACACAGTTTTTTCTTTCTTTAGTAACACTGCTCGCCCTTAGTCTTACCGCCTGTGATAAGGTAGTGATCGACGACTTCAAGCAGCCTGGCCCTAGCTTTTCGATGGATGCTTTTGAAGCCAATATCATCGAAGCACTTGACGGTAAAGTCACCGGCTACTCCTACTCTATCGGTCTCAACGGTAACGCAGCCCGTGAAGGTGCTGGAGGATTTGCAGTCATGCCGGGCACGAGTCCTGATTATCAGACTGGCTTGGAAATGAAGCACACATCGCGGATGCATATCGCCAGTGTTACCAAACCCGTAACCGCCCTAACGCTCTACAAAACAATGGCTCTCAAAGGAATGCAGGACTTGGAGATACCATTCATCCAGTTTTTGCCTACTCATTGGACGATACACCCGAGTCTCAACGATGTAACACTGCGCCAATTGCTCGATCATACCTCCGGCATCCTCAACTCTGGCAATGTCTATGATGACATCAAAGAATGGATTGCTCTTGGTGTCAATCAATCCGACAAAGGCGATTACTCTTATAACAATGCCAATTATAGCGTCCTACGTATCGTTTGCGCCTATATAAACTCAGGCGAACTCCTCAACCAGGCAACTTTTGCCAATGATGACGAGAATTTAGACCTACTGACCAACGAGATTTTCATGAATCTGATGAAGAGCAAAGTCTTAAATCCAGCTCAGGTAACACATAATCCATTATTTCCAAGTCGCTCAAATCCAGTTTACTTTTATAACTATTCAGACCTGACTCAAGCACCTTGGATCACAAGCGACTTCAGCAAAGGACCCGGCGCATTTGGCCTCTATCTCTCTGCCAATGATATGTCTTCTGTCTTGGCTCATGCTCGCCACTTAGACGGATACTTACCACAGCCTTATTATGATTGGTTCTTCACCGAAGACATCGGCCTCCACACTAGCAATGGCGATCAAGGTACTTACCTCCACCACGGTGGTGATTGGATCAGCAGTGGTCGTGGCGTCAATACTCGCATCATGATCTTCCCTAACAATGTAGAAGCCACTATCATGATCAATTGCCGCACCCATGAAGCTGGAGATGATCGCGCCCTCCTGCAAAATGCTTATGATGATGCTTGGAGTAATTAAGCAAAGTGATTACATATTTGAATGATATAGTTAGCAGCGGGAATTTATTCTCCGCTGCTCTTTTTTAGTAGACGACCAGCTTGAATGCTGGTTTTTTGATTGTTATCCCAAGCGATTTGCCCATTGATGATCACCCAATTCATGCCTTCGGCAAGGAGATGTGGTTCGACAAAATTGGCTTTTGCTTGGATAGCCTCGGGCTTGAAGATCGCGATATCTGCAAAATTTCCTTCCTTGAGCAAGCCTCTTTTCTCAAAGCCAAAAGTCGCGGCTGGCAAGCCTGTCATTTTATAAATAGCCGTTTCTAGGCTAAATAATTCGTCTTTCAGGCTCCATTCACTGATCACTTTCGTAAAACTGCCATAGCCTCTTGGGTGGCGCATCGTTTCACTGCCATCAGAAGAAATCATCAAATCAGGCCAGCGTGCGAGTGCTTTTTGCAATTCATCATCCATCACAAAGTAAGCGGCCGAAGCTCCCGAAGGTCCCATATCCATCAACACTGCTTCAAAGGGACGATTTTGCTCTTTTGCTACTTGAGCCAAAGTTTTGCCAGCATAAGCTTTCGAGCCAAATAAAGTCGCTTCAGGACCATTGCGTTTGTTGATGCGATCTCGGAGATAGGTGGCGAGTTCTTTTTCACGGCTGCGCCGAACGCTCTCATACTTAGCCGGAGGCCTCGCCCACTTAGGGAAAACAATGCCAATCGTCGTATAGGAAGCTGAATAAGGATACAAATCAGCCGTCAAGCCTTTGGTTTTGCCTT
>JBGCFA010000276.1:0-5932 GCA_045106675.1 Bacteroidia bacterium | reverse complement strand
CAAAAGTTATGCTTCAAACCTTCGCTCATTCTTTTCTTCTAAAGGCCTCTACCTAGGGATATCACTGGTATTATTGCTAGGGATTGCCGCTGCGCCTATGATCAACGGACCAGGTTTGAGCAATGCAGAAGCATTCACGGGCTATCTCGGGGGTGCATTTCCCAATCAACTCCCCAGTACCTGGCAATGGACCAATGCCTATACAGCTACAGGTATGGGAAGTGTCATCACCGCCAGACGTATCCCAGGTACCAATGTCATGGTCTTCGGTACTGTTCCGGGCAAGATTTATCGTTTTGACTTTGGCCTCGCGAATCCTAGTCCAGTTTTAATCGGAGATATCGCCAATGGCACTCCCTTTACCAATAGCCGTTTTGGTCTCAAAGGCATCGCTTTTCACCCTGAGTTCGGGCAAATAGGCTCTCCTAATCGGGAGTACGTCTATATCACCTATATGAACAATGACACCAAACGCAGGCTCAGTCGTTTCAAACTTTTGGCCAGTACTGGATTACTAGATCTCAGTAGTGAGCTCATCATGATTCAGCAGATCGTGCCGGGCGGATCGTTCCACAACGTGGGCGAAGTAGACTTTGGACCTGATGGCTTTTTGTATATCCCTTTTGGCGACGGACATGGTGGAGGTTTTGGGCCCCATGCTGGAACGCCTATCTCTGACTCCATCATGAACAATGTCCAACGGATCGAACACAATCTAGTCGGCGGCATCATGCGCATAGACGTAGATCAAGATCCGCTCAAGAGTCATCCTCCACGCAAAAAATTACCGCAAGCTTTTCCTGACGAATATTCAGGCATCGGCTATGGCATCCCCAACGATAATCCTTGGCTCGCCGCTGATAGTAGCCTGATGGAAGAATACTTTAGCCTCGGCCACCGTAATCCGTGGAAACTAAGCTTTGATGCAGTGAGCGGTTTTCCTTGGGTCTGCGAAGTAGGCCCACACAATGGCGAAGAAATCAACCGTATCGAAAAAGGACATAATTACGGCTGGCCATATCGTGTCGGTCCTACGGGAACAATTACTTGGGATCGTACGCCTCCCACTGCCCCACAACCCAATCCTTTTCGCGGAATATTGACGGAGCCAATCTTCTCCCCTGAACGGGCTCAAGCCAGTAATATCATGCTAGGCTGTGTGTATCGCGGAAGCGTGCATCCCGAGCTCTATGGCAAAGTCGTTGTCGCAGACATTAGCAAAAAGAACTCCTGGGCGATCGATTATGATCCGCTAACGCAGATTACGACCTCTGAGGACTTACCTAATATACCTAGTGCGGCTTATTGTATGTTTGAGTCGCCCGATGGCGAACTGATGCTGATGCGTACCAATGGCACGATGATGAAACTCATCAAAAACCCAGCGCAAAACGCTAGTATTCCACTTACGCTTTCGGCTACGGCAGCCTTTAGCCATCTCAATGATATGACGCCCAGCATGGGCTTTATTCCTTATACCGTCAATACGCCTCTCTGGTCGGACCGCGCGGTCAAAGAGCGTTGGATCGCCTTACCCAATGATGGCACTTTTGACAGCCCTGCTGAACAAGTAATCTTTGATGCGGTAGATCCTTGGTCTTTCCCTGCGGGAACGGTCATCATCAAGCATTTCGAGTTGGCTTTAGATGAAAGCAATCCCAATATCACCACCAAAGTAGAGACACGTTTCATCATCATCGGGACTGCTGGCAAAGTCTATGGCTTAACTTACCAGTGGCGGGACGATCAGACGGATGCAGATTTGCTTTCGAGCGGAGCGACCAAGGCCTTCAATGTGCTTGATCCAGCAGGCCAAAGCTGGCAACAGACTTGGACGTTCCCGAGTAGGGGAGAATGCCTCACTTGTCACAATGAAAACTCAGGTCAAATCCTCGGCCTCAACACCCAGCAGCTCAATGGTGACTTCAACTATCCCCAAAGCGGTAATACCGACAATCAACTTGCTGCATGGGAATATATCGACATCTTTAGCCAGCCGATCGGTGATCCAGCGCAGCATCTACGCAATGTGTCCCTAGACGATCCGAAAGCGATCAATGCTTATAAAGTGCGTTCGTACTTAGATGCTAACTGCGCTTATTGCCACCAGCCGGGAGGCGTCAATGCCTCTTTTGATGGCCGCATTCAAACGAGTCTGGCCAATCAAGGCTTGATCAACCAGCCTACGATCAGTGCGGCTTCTCATGAACCAACTATCGTATTGCCCGGTGATTCGCTCCATTCTGAACTTTGGCTCAGAGATCATAGCACTGCCGCTGACGCCATGCCTCCACTGGCCAAAAATCTCGTCGATGAGGAGTATATCGAAGTACTGAGTGATTGGATAGATGGACTCGTCCCTACCCAAAGTGATACCTTAGGAGAAGTGGGTCAAGCGAGTATCGATCACAATTGGCAAACCATCAACCTCAAGCACAGCTACATAAGGCCGATCATCGTAGCGGGAACGCCTAGCTATGTGGGGACTGATCCTGTAACGGTAAGAGTGCGCAATGCCAGCTCCAATAGCTTTGAAATCAGGCTCGAAGAGTGGGATTGCCAAGATCAAACACATGGTTTGGAGACAGTGGCTTACTTTGTAGTAGAAGCAGGCATCCACACTCTCCCTAATGGCAAAAAACTGATGGCCGATACGCTCTCTCTCGATCAAAATTTTGTTGATCATCCTTTCCCGCAGAGCTTTGGCCTTACCCCCGTGGTCTTGACTCAGACGATGAGCGTACGAGAAATCAGTCCTATTACGGTGCGCCAAGACGACAATCATGCTTCTCCTACCGCCTTTAGACTTAAGCTCCAAGAAGTGGAAGGCAGCGATGGCGTACATATTCCTGAGATGGTCGGGTATATCGCGATCGAAGCGGGAGACTTTGATGGTTATCTAGCATTCGAAGTACAACAAAGCAATAATCTCGTAGAGGAAGTTTGGGATACATTGGCCTTTGGGCAGAACTATGAGCAGGAAACTCTTTTCCTTGGGCAGATCGCCAGTTATAATGGCTCGGATGTCTGTGCTTTACGCTATCGTGCTGGTAAAGGAGATCAGGTAGAGCTCTTCCTCGAAGAGGAGACTTGTGGAGACAACGAAATTGCACATAGCCTAGAAGAAGTGGCTTACTTTAGCTTTTCGGAGGCCGGTTTTGTGATCGGAGAGATCGTTGCAACCGATTTACCTGTAGAATTATTGCGCTTTACTGCTTCGCAGAACGATCTAGGTGTTACTTTAAGTTGGACAACTGTTACTGAGGAAAACAACGATTACTTTGGCTTGGAACGCTCCATCGGAGGGACTGAGTTTGTCGAGATTGCCCAGATCAAAGGCGCTGGTAATAGCCAGCAATTGCAGACCTATCAATACCAAGATCTGTATTTGCCCACAGCTACCACTTACTATCGCTTGCGACAGGTAGACATAGACGGTCAATTTGCTTACTCCCCTAGCGTGCAAATCAATGCTGAGGATGAAGTAAAATATCGACTTTATCCCAATCCAGCCAAGGAAATCTTGAACGTGCAATTGTCTCAAGTGTCGCTCGTGCCGCTCTCTTTAGAAATCTATGATCTACAGGGACGACGCGTACAACAAGAGACCATCGCCGTCGGTGCAAACCAAATCCGTATAGACCTCAGCAGTTTGAGCAAAGGACTTTATTTGGTAAACATCAACGATGAAACTACACGCGAAACTTTTGAGATTCTGGTCTTGTAGCCTAGTGGTCTTCGTACTATTCGGTTGTAAAGATACGAGCACGCCTCCGGCGAACGCTCCCACTCCCAACATCATCCTAATCAATGTCGATGACATCGGTTACGGTGATTTTGGGGTTTATGGGCAAAAATTGATCAAGACGCCCCACATCGACCAGATGGCGGCGCAAGGCATACGCTTTACTGATTTTTACGCCAGTGCCCCAGTCTGCGGTCCTTCGCGGGCGTCATTGCTGACAGGCATGCACGCAGGCCACCTCAAAGCCTGTGGCAACGGCCAAGCCAATCTTAGTGAGAACTTCACCTTATGGCCGCAAATGCTACGCGACCAAGGCTATACTACGGCGATGATCGGCAAACAACACAAAGCCGTACTCGCTGGCGATACTGTATTAGGAGATAGTCCTTTGGATCGAGGTTTCGAATCGTTTACGGGTTGGCTCAATGCAGTGGATGCACACCAACACTTTATTGACGGTAAGACGCCCGGCTGGGAAAGGCGGCAATACCTCTTCACCACCAATGATGCAGGGAAGTTTGAGCGTTTAGAAATCGCTCCCTCTCGCTGGGTGCAAAATGAATTTGTGGATCGAGCCCTCGATTTCATCGAACGGCCTCACGATAAGCCTTTCTTTCTCTATCTCCCTTGGACCATCGCCCATGCAGAGTTAGCCGTTCCGCGCAGCGGTGATCCAGACTATCGACCAGAAGATGCAGGACTCCTAGAACAATATCTCGATGCGGATGGCAAGAGTATCTTCCCCGAGTTTAACTATCAGGGAGATGAGATTTATGCCCGTCCAGTACCTTATATGACAAGGGCTACGCTGGCAGCGATGATCAGTCGCTTGGATAGAGATATTGGTAAGCTGCTAGATCTGCTCGAAAGCCTAGACCAAAATACGCTCGTGATCCTCACTAGCGACAATGGCCCTCATGATGAGGCAGGAGTGGATTCGATCCAGATTGACGGCATACTCGATAGCCCATTTAATAGCAGTGGCGGTCTCAAAGGATTCAAGCGCAGTCTACATGAAGGAGGCGTTCGGGTACCGATGATCGCATGGTGGCCGGGAAAAGTAGCCCCCAATCAAGAGATCAATACGCCCTACACTAATTATGATATCGGGCCAACTATCCTCGATTTGGTGCAAAAAACGCCTATGGATGGGGTGGACGGGATTAGTTTTGCCGACATTCTCCAAGGAAAACAAAGTGCAGAGACTCACCCTCACTTATACTTTCAGTTTGGCAAGCAGCAAAGCCTACGCATGGGCAATTGGAAACTCTATCGTGGACAAAACCAAAGCGGTGATGATCCGGTGGAGCTATATGATTTGAGCGTCGATGCAGAGGAGCAAAATGATCTTGCCGGCCTGGCCGAACACAAGGATCTCATCAAAGAGATGCAAGCAATCATGAATGCTGAGAACGCTGATTCGCCTTGTAAGTACATGCCTTTTGCGATAGAGCCTTAAAGTGCCTTACGATAGCGAAGCGGCGATTGCCCAAACCATCTTTTGAATGCATTGATAAAGGAACTTGCCTCGGTATAGCCCATGAGAAAGCTAACTTCATTGATGTTTAGGTCTTTTTGAAGATATACTAGGGCAAGGTCTTTTTTAATTTCTAGCGTCAATTGAGCATAGCTACTGCCTTCAGCTTTGAGCTTGCGTTGGAGGCTACGAGGCGAAATCGCGAGATTATGCGCCAAAGACTCGATACTCGGAATTTGAGGGCCGAGCATGGCGTAGATCATCTGTTTAATCTTGTCTTGCCAGAGTTGATTATGAGCCCCCAAATCCGTCAATCGCTGGCAGGCTACTTGCTCTAGTGTGAGCATTAGTTGATAATCCGAGAAAATGATTTTTTGGGCGAGAATGGAAGTGTCAAAGCTGATGACATTTTCGAGAGATTCAAAATATAGGGGACAAGCAAAAATGCGTTCTGCCTCATTTTGGTGTTCCGCGCTGGCGGTAAAGTGCACCGACCAAGGCTGATAAGTCCGGCCCAATAAAAAGCTTAATTCCTGCCAAGCAAAGACCATTGAGGAGTAGAGTAAATGCTGACAAACTTCTGGATGCGCTTCGATTATTTCTTTGTCTTGAGTGAAGAGTAAGCGGCATTGGTTCCCATCTTCTTGCAGGCTGACTTGTAATACATTACTGATCAGATTGAAATATTGGCTACTATTTTGGATCGCTTC
>JBGCFA010000275.1:0-19789 GCA_045106675.1 Bacteroidia bacterium | reverse complement strand
AGAGCCAATATTGATCTCTACCCTAGTGAACAAGCCTACCATGTTAAAGCTCAGTATGAGCTATGCAATCCTCACTCCACACCTCTCAATCAAATGTGGATAGCCTTGGATCAAGTTGCAGAACTCGATAGTTTATTTGGTAAGGAGACAAGCCTATTGCAAGCAGATGATGCCTTTGGGATGTACTTAGTCGCCCTTGATCCTCCGATGCAAGGGGGCGAAAGTCGAGACATACAATTTCAATTTCAATCTTATTGGTCTCCATTTGCTGGTCTCACGCCCTTTAATGCGATCGTAAGCAACGGCTCTTTTATGCGAATCAGTCGATATTTTCCATTGCTTGGATATCAGACCGATTGGGAGATGAATGGGGCAGAAGATCGTCAAAAACAGGGGTTAGTGCTCCATGAAGACCTTCTTTCCTTGGAGACTCTGAGTCTTAGCGACCCTTATGAGAATTTTATTCAGTGGGAGGCAATTATCTCAACCGAGGCGGATCAGAGCATAGTAGCAGCGGGGCAGCAAATTGCTCATTGGCAGGAGGGAGAACGCAGTTTCTTTCATTTTAGGACGCCAAGACCGATTCCCTTTCGATTTGCGGTGAGCTCGGCTCGCTACGCGGAACGCTTAGACTCAATGGCAGGTATTCAATACAGGATCTTGCATCATCCAGCACATCAATCACAAATCAAGCCGATGCTAGCTGCAAGCCAGCAAACTATCGCCTATTGCGAGCGAGCATTTGGGCCTTATCCCTTCGGGGAACTCCAGATCGCAGAGGTATCAGATTTTACTGAGGGCTTTGCCGCAACGGCCTATCCCAATACGCTATATATCAGAGAAAGTATGGGCTGGTATGCTGATCCTAATGATCCAGATGGTCCCAATCGGGTATTTTTGATGATGGCGCACGAAATCGCGCATCAGTGGTGGGGCGGACAATTATATCCAGAGTACCGAGAAGGGGCGACTTTATTGACCGAAAGCCTAGCCCAATACACGGCCTATATGCTCTACAAGGAAGCGTTCGGCGAGGCCGCGACCCAAAAAACGCTCCAAGTCGAAGCTGAACTCTACTTTCAAGATCGAGGTTTTCAAACAGAATCACCACTACTGAGAGTCGGCCCAGACCAGCCATATGTAGCCTATCAAAAAGGCGCGGTGGTTTTGTATGCGATTCAAACATTGATCGGGGAAAAACAACTCAATCTAGCATTGGCATCATTGCTCGAAAAACATGCTTATCCTCAAATGCCCGCTAGTAGTCTTGATTTATTGGCTGCTATATTGGCCCAAAGTCCTGCCGAGCATCATAGCCTCATCCGCCAATGGTTTACAGATGTTTGCATAGAGGACGTAGATGCAAGATTGATTGTCAGAATACCAGATTGACCACGATACTCAAAATGGTGAAAAAGATACAGGCTAGTCCAAACTTAAAGCGGAGTTCAGCGAAGCTATGAGGTAGAAAGAATCCGGCAAAAGCGCTAATCAGTAAGATAAAATTGATCACATAATAAGGATAGTAAATGCGGTTGGAGTAAAGTTGCCCCATCTTCTTTTGTTTGCGCTCATGGGCCGTATAGATGAGCATAAACTCTGTCTCACGATGCATAAGCCATGTTTCTTCAAACTGCAATAGATCTCCCGGTTCAAGATCTACATGGCCATATATATCCTCTCGAAACTCTCTGGCGGAGGTTTCTACCCTTTGAAAAACACCTGACCATTGTCCACCTTTGATTTCGGCGGCTTGGACTTTTTCGATTTCCATCACATGGGTTGAAACTCGATCTAGCATCTGGAAAGCGACAAAGAGCCAAATGATAATTGAAATCGTCCGGATGGTAGGTATATAGCGATAGAAATGCTTTTGCCTCATTTGGGCCATTGAGACGTAAGGCTCGGCAGAGCTTGTCCGTTGGCGGGCAGTAGTTTTAGGATCTCGAGGCCGTTGGGCGCGGTATATATCCGCGGGAGGGGGTGGCGGAGGAGGAGGAGGTGGTGGAGCCGTGAATGCAGCTTTCTTTTTGCGTTTAGCCGTTTTTAGTGCGGCTTCATATTCAGCCTGCTTCGCCTGGTAGACCTTTAGGGCAGCTAAGGCTTCTTCTCTTTGCTTTAACCAAGCTTGATGACGATCATATTGAAAATTGTATAGGCGTCGCCTGAGAGGATCGTTAAGGATCTGGTAAGCATCATTAAGAATCTGAAAATGCGTCTTCGCTTCGGGATGCTGACTTGTATCAGGATGAAGTTGGCGGGCCAATTCACGGTAAGAGCGTTTGATGGCTGCCGCGTCTGCGTGCCTACTCACACTCAATATTTGATACAAGTCGATAAATTGCAATGTTTTCGCTGTTTTGGCTAGCTCAGAGCATACTGATCATGATCAATGAAAGTAGTATAATAGAAGTTCCGGCATAAGATACAAGGACATTATACTTATGATAGTAAAGCGTACCGATACAGAGGAATAGCAATACATAGACAAGAAAGAAACTCATGCCGCCATAAATGCTGTCCCAAGTATCTATCCGTATTGGTTGGCCATAGTAATCTGTTTCAATACTTACTGGAACGTCCCCAAAATAAGTTTTGTCAATCACTACTCTTTTGCCTTCTAGGAGGTAATTGGCATAACTACGTCCGATGGTAAACTGGGTCTCGGGTGTATTGATCTTCACAATACCTGGATTGGCAAAGGACCAAGCGACCATATGCTGGGAGACCACTTTGCCCGTTTCTTGCTTGGCTGGTAAATAGTAATCCAATAGTAGCACCAAACTAAACACCAAAGCTAAGCAGGTAAACCCAAGCATCACTTTAGAGAACCAGTTGTAAGCCAAGGCATCCTCAACGCGCCGATTCCGAATTTCCTCTCGATATTTATCACTAAATATATCCTGTGCTAGCGCTCCTTCAGGCCTTTTAGGGCCTTGTGATTTAGCTTTTTTAGCTTTGCCTTTATTCTCTGATTTTGTGGGGCCTTGATAGGTTTTCGCACGGTGGCGATATCTAGCGCTGTATCGCCCCCTTGGGTAACGCGCCGCTCGCTTCATACGAGTAATATCGTAGGAAGAAATCTCCGGTTTTATGGTCGGGGCGGCCTTGGTAAGATAGCGATGATGAAATTTTTTGCGTTCAAGCGGATCGGACAATACACTGTAAGCTTCTCCGATAAGGATAAACTGGTCGTGGGCATCAAGATCATCAGGATTGGAGTCTGGATGATATTGCAGAGCAAGTTCTCGATAGGCAGCCTTGATTTCGTCCAGGTTTGCCTTCGAATCCACCCCCAATACATCGTAATAATCAATAAACATCCTGTACGCTTGCTTAACCTCTAATATACGCTTTATTTAACCAGTACGCCATATCCCCATGGCTCAAATGTCTGAATCACTGCAGGCATCATTTTGACATTTTGCCCTGTAAAGGCATTGGTATACATGCCTTCTATTTCGTTGCCCATCATCTGGACTTCTTGGGCCGCTGGCGATAAGTTAAATAAAGCTACGACTTCGCTATCAGCTTGCTTACGGATAAAGACCAGCATCAAGGCGTCATTGGAGGTAGGAACAAATTCAATGCCACCAGCATAAGGGCCTTGCCATAGAGCAGGCTCTTTTTCTTTGAGCTCATTGAGGACTTGGTATACTCTGCGCATCCGACTTGCGCTCCAGTTTATAGGGTCTTTTTCAAAGAACGCCAGACGTTTGGCAAGGCCAGCTTCTTGACCACTATAAATTAGCGGCATACCCGGCAACATATAGCTCATCACGGCAAAACTCTCGGCGGCCTCCCCTAGCCTCTCTCCGGCGCTACCCTCCCAGCTATTTTCATCATGATTGGAAGTAAACAACATGCGATATGCACTGGAGGGAAAACTATCTTCATCTGCTTGGATTTGCTTACGAAGGTCATAAGCGTTTTTACTGCCTTGGGCCACTTCGTTGAATAGGTGGTGGAGATCCCAAGTGTAGGACATCTCAAAGGCACTATGGTAGCTAGGCTCACTCATTTCCCCGAGCATAAAGACGGGTTTCAGTTCATTGAGGCTAGCTCTTGCACTTTCCCAAAAGTCAAGTGGCACCATATTGGCCACATCACAGCGAAAGCCGTCAATATCAGCCTCTTTGATCCAAAATTGCATCGCTTCAATCATAGCGTTCCGCATGGCGGGCTGACCATAATTGAGGTCGATGACATCAGACCAATCCTCTACTGGTGCTTGAAAATCCCCTGCTGCATCTAAAGTGTACCAATCTTTGTGAGTCTCCGTCCAAACATGATCCCAAGCGGTATGATTGGCAACCCAATCCAAGATCACTTTGAACCCAAGTTCATGCGCTTGCTTGACCAGTGCTTTAAAATCAGCCATGCTGCCATATTCAGGATTGATCGCGGTATAATCTTGAATCGAATAATAACTACCGAGCGAACCTTTACGATTTTTCTGGCCGATAGGCTGCACAGGCATGATCCAAAGGATATCCACGCCCAAACGTTCCAATTCGGGTAAGCGTTCGGCGAAGGCGGCAAAAGTGCCCTCTGGGGTATATTGACGAATATTGACTTCGTAAATGCTAGCATCTTTGCTCCAATCAGGATTGCTCAATAGGCCATCAGCTTGCACCTCCACTTGCTTTATTGCATTAGTATTGGGTTCAGATACTGAACTAGAATCAGACTTGGTGTCGGAGCTACATCCGCTCAAAATCAGGAGCATCAAAAACAAAGAAGGCAATACTTTCCACATACAATTCATCATTAGGGCTTCCAATTTACGGTTTTATCGGGGATCAAAAGTATTTGTGGGCTAATCTTAATCTCTGCCTAACAATTGATTCAGTCATACAGATTATATTAGAGAGTACATTAACTAGACTCCTATGCGTTCTCTTTTCTTTTTATTTGCCCTCCTAGCCTATTTACCCAGCTTTGGCCAAGCTCCCGCCCGTATCATCATCGATAGCGAAGCGGAAGTCAATCCGTGGAATCATCTTGAAGTCAATAATAAAACGGAGAACTTTCAATTTATCATCGTCACCGACCGGACAGGCGGAGTCAGACCCGGCGTTTTTCACAAAGCAATCAGCAAGATAAATCTTCTCCAGCCTGAGTTCGTGATGAGTGTGGGTGATTTGATCTCTGGCTATACCTCTGATAGCGCTCAGATAGACCGCGAGTGGGATGAGTTTGAAGGCTTCGTATCGAAGTTGAATATGCCGTTTTTCTACGTACCGGGGAATCATGATTATATCAATGATGTCATGGCACATAAATGGAAAGAACGCTTTGGCAAAGATTATTATCACTTTGTCTATCAGGATGTTCTATTTCTCTGTCTCAATACCGAGGAACAGAAACAAGGCTCAAGGAAAGGTTCTATCGGTCCTGAGCAAGTCGCTTATACCGAAAAAGTCCTTGCCGAGAATCCTAATGTTCGCTGGACCATGCTCTTTATGCACCAACCCCTTTGGGATCAAAAAGCTGATAATGGTCAGTGGGAAGAAGTCGAGGCATTGCTCGCGCCACGCAAACACAGTGTCTTTGTAGGCCATCGCCATCGTTATGTCAAATATGAACGTAATAATGGCAAGTATTTTGTCCTCGCAACTACGGGTGGTGGCAGTTCATTGCGCGGCCCACGCTTTGGAGAGTTTGATCATGTAGTTTGGGTTACTATGACCGATGAAGGTCCCATATTGGCCAACCTTATGCTCGATGGAATCTGGGACGAGGATGTCAATACCGAAGGTTATTATCAGTTTGCACAGCCTCTCATGTCGCCCAATAATCTACAACTCATGCCCTACTTTAGCAGCGAGGAGGCGTTCCGCGAAGCGGTAATCGAAATAAAAGTGCAAAATCCTAGTGATGTGCCCATGCTGGCAAAAGTAGATTTTAGCTCAAATAGTACCCTATGGGCCGCCAGTGATCACTGGCAAGATACTATCGCTCCCAATAGTACCGAGATCATCTCTCTCCCGATCAAGACAAGTGAGCAGGGCACGGCCTTGCCGAACGCCAAACCGATTCAAATCGAAGCCGAATACACCTATCTCCCCGACAATCAGCCACAATTAGTAGTCTCACAAAAACTCGATTTTCAACCGCAACACATCCATCCCATCAGTAAAGCATCTCAGCGGATGAAGATAGATGGAGAAAAAGAGAAATGGGCTGATATGCCTTTTAGCATTGATGCCAACAGTGTAGTCGAGGCAGATCCATTTTCACATCGAGGAGATCAAGACCTGAAGGCAGATTTTGGCATCTTCTACGACAATAAATTTGTCTATTTCATCGCAGAGGTACAAGATGATGATATCTTCCTCAATCCAGACGAAAGTCCTTACCGCCAAGACGGGCTGTTTTTGATGCTCGATCCGCGCGACAAAGCAATCAGCGCTTTGAATATGGGCAATGACCCCAAAAACACCTTCACGCTGGGTATCAGCCCTGCCACAAATGGTGATAAAGCAGGACATATATTCCGGCCTTTATCTCTGCCTGAAGGAACCAAAACCTTTTGTCAAAAATTTGAAGATGGATATTATGTTCGAGCTGCTATCCCTACTGATTGGATCAATGAGCAGTATGGGAACGATTGGAAAAATCTAAGAATCAACGTGATGTTAAGTGATTATGATCAAGAAGGGCAGTATATTTCGCGCCTATTCTGGACTCCGGACTGGCACAGTGCTGAGCGTCTGATGGGTTCTGGCACTTTCGAACGCCACTAAAAATGATCATTCACACTTACTCCTACCCTCGCGCTGCGCTCATTGGTAATCCTTCAGACGGCTATTTTGGCAAAACAATTGCGTTTTTGTTTCGCAACTTCCGAGCTGAGGTTTTGATGTACGAATCACCCGAACTAGAGATTATTCCTCAGGAAAGGGATCGATCGATCTTTAAATCAGTGAGAGGGCTCTATGAAGATGTAAACCTATACGGTTACTATGGCGGTATTCGCTTGTTGAAAGCCGCGATCAAACGATTTTATGAGCATTGCCGCGATCAGGATATCAGCTTGCCCAATCGAAATTTTACGATCCGTTATCAATCGACCATTCCCAATCGACTCGGTTTGGCGGGTTCTAGTGCGATCATTACGGCCTGCTTCAAAGCCTTGATGGCGTTCTACGAAGTAAGCATCCCACCCGAGATCATGGCCAATCTCGTCTTATCAGTCGAGACCAAAGAATTGGGCCTAGGAGCGGGATTACAAGATCGAGTGGCGCAAGCTTTTGAAAAACCTGTGTTCATGGATTTTGATCAAAAGCTCATGGAACAACAGGGATATGGCGGTTATGAAACCTTCGACGCCAGCTTATTACCTCCGCTTTATATCGCTTATAGAACAGATTTAAGTGAAGGTTCGGAGGTATTTCACAACAACTTAAAAGCAAGATTTAGACGAGGTGAACCCGATGTTCATGAGGCAATGCGAGGCTTTGCTGATCTCACGACTCGTTGCAGGGAACTAATCGAAAATGGTCGTGGTAAAGAAATCAGTTCTCTTTTAGATCAAAATTTTGACCTCCGTTGCTCCATTACTCAAATTAGTAATGCCAACCTCAATATGGTCAAGATGGCCCGTTCGGTAGGCGCTAGTGCCAAATTTACGGGTTCAGGCGGGGCCATTATCGGTACATATACTGACGAAGTGATGTATCAAGATCTCAAAGCATTGCTTAAATCAGAAAATATTGCCATTCTACGGCCTCAAATTTCTGAATAGGATCACACATGAAGACAATTCTCCTCACGCTACTTTCCAGTCTCTTTTTGGCGGGCGGTATACAGACGCCTGCGCCGAACGCTTTCAATAGTAATTGGCCCAAGACTACTCGCTATTGGGTCGGACCTCAATATTGGGCCAATCGTCTCCAAGATTGGCAACTCAAAGACGGCAATGTTCAATGCATCGGAGGCCAATTTCCAAGACGTACTTTGCACCTTCTATCACATAATCTCAGTGGGGAGTCAGGTAGTTTTGAGATGCAGGTGGCCCTCAAGCACCTAGGTGATAAACTGGGACAGGAAGACCATCTTGGTTTTTTGATCGGTGCTGGCAAAAAGGGAGATGATTATCGACGCGGCATCTTGTCTCATCAAGTTATGGGAGAAGACGCGGGTATGTTTGTTGGTGTCAATGGGCAAGGCAAATTCACCGTCTTTCCAGAAAATCAGCCCTATAATCTCGTGAGTTTTCATCCTCCCCTACGCAACTTCGCTTCCCTCATCAAGGAGGGATTGGTATTAAAGATAAAATGGATCAGTCATCCTAATTGGAAAGAAAAGCCAGCTGATCTCATGCTAGAATTGCGCGATCTCGAAGACAATCTCTTAACTGAATATGCCTTGGGCTTGCATCAACCCGCCCCAGCAGGTAGTATCGCTTTGTTGGCTAATGGAGGAGCCAATCAAAGTGGCCTGAGCTTTGAATTTGCCGATTGGCAAGCGAGTGGAGACTTACTGCTGGCGCAGAACGCTAGAAGTCTTGGTCCGGTAGTAGCCGCTCAACACACCCTCCATCGGGGAACGCTCAAGCTCAGCGCTCAAATGGTACCCGTTGGTTCGGAAGACCCTCCGATTGTTCGTTTAGAAATCCAAACAGATGGGCAATGGCAAGAAGTAGCGGAAGCAGAGATCATGCGGCCGGGCTTCAATGCTTTGTTTCGCCTTAATAACTGGTTTTTTCAGGTAGATGTGCCTTATCGAATAGCTTATCAAGCCAAAGGGGCAGATGAAGATATGTACTTCACCGGTATTATTCGCAAAGAGCCGACTCTGGACAAAGAATTGGTGGTAGCCGGATTTACGGGTAATAATCAGACTCATGGCAGCTTTGGCAAGAAAAATTATCCTTTCAATGCGAGTCGAATCTGGTTTCCGCATGAAGACCTTAGTACTGCCGTCGCGCAGCATGAGCCGGACCTATTATTCTTTTCGGGGGATCAACTCTACGAAGGACGTCCTACTTGGCCCGACCGTCGCGGTGGCGAATATTCCGAATTGGATTACCTCTACAAATGGTACCTCTTCCTTTGGTCATTTCAGGATTTGATGCGAGACATCCCTTCGGTTTGTATTCCA
Organism: Bacteroidia bacterium; assembly: GCA_045106675.1. Lineage (GTDB taxonomy): Bacteria > Bacteroidota > Bacteroidia > J057 > J057 > JBCAWW01. The sequence goes on along the minus strand of JBGCFA010000275.1, from coordinate 10,681 downwards.
GATGATCATGATGTCTATCATGGCAATGTATGGGGCAATGGCGGTACTGTGCCTAATCCAGATGCTCCAACGCCAGAGCATTATCTACCACGCTTCAAAGGCCATTGGGTTCAGGATCAAGGTGGCTATCGCATGGGTCCAGAATTTGTCAATATGGTAGATCGTACCCAGACCAGCCATTTACCAGATCCTTATCATCAAATTCCCATTGCCAATGGCATCAAAACCTATTATACCAATATGACTTATGGCGGGGTGAGTTTTGCGGTTTTAGAAGATCGTAAATTCAAATCCAGTCCAAGTATGGTTTTGCCGGATGCAAATGTGATCAATGGTTTTTCTCAAATCAAAGACTACCCAGCCGAGAAACTGGACGTTCCGCAAGCGGTCCTACTGGGACAGGGCCAATTGGATTTTTTAGAAGCATGGACCCAAGACTGGGAAGGGGCATGGATGAAGGCATCATTATCACAAACGATCTTTGCCAATGTTTCGACTTATCCGGATACTTTTTTGACCGATGCCGGAACGCCTCAACTCCAACCTTTGGAACGTGGCGTGATACCCAAAGACTATAGCGTAGCCAAAGACATGGACTCCAATGGCTGGCCTCAGACAGGCCGCAATAATGCCCTCAAAATACTCCGCAAAGGCCATACATTTATGTATGCGGGTGATCAGCATTTAGGAACATTGGTACATCACGGAGTGGATGAGTGGGAAGACGCTGGCTATTCATTTTGTGTCCCATCGGTCGCCAATCTTTGGCCGAGAAGATGGTTTCCGCCAATGCAGGGAGAAAATCATCAAGCAGGGATGCCTGATTATACTGGGCGATATTTTGATGGTTTTGGCAATCGGATTACCCTTTGGGCTGCTTCCAACCCTTATATCTCCAATGAGCAACCCAAGACGCTACATGACAGAGCACCGGGCTATGGTATTGTCCGCTTTGACAAGCAAGCACAAAACATAACTGTCGAATGTTGGCCGAGATACGTAGATCCAGCTTACTCAAGAGAGCAATATCCGGGCTGGCCCCGCACTCTCTCCTATCGAGACAACTATGGTCGCAAAACAACTGCTTACCTACAACCAATAAAGGTAGAAGGCTTGAATCAATTGCCAGTGATCTTGATCTATGATCAGGAAGATAATTTTGTAATGGGCCGACGGATGCAAAGTTTTCAGGAACAGGTGGGAGTGTTCGCCGAAGGCAGCTACCGAATAGAAATCGGTGAGCCCGGCCAGGAAATGAAAACGCTAAAAAGAGTAAGGACGGATAAAGAGAAGCCTATTACCCTCAAATTTCGATAAGAAGATAGGTTTTGAAAAAACAGTGGCGGCGCGAGATTTTGCGCCGCCACATATTTTGGCCCAATATTATAAATCTCGCGCCGCTACATTTATTAAATATTCTATTCTGCGTATTTGCGCCAGCCACCAATTATAGCTCCGCCAATCGCTAGGGAAATACAATCATAACCGCCCTCTAACCATGCTAGCCAATATGGGTCCATCGAAAACAGACCACTGACCATACGTGACATCAAGACAAAGGTAAATGCGATCAGAGAGCCGATCAAAGCGCCCCTTATGGCAGATTCAACCCGCATTTGGGTAAAGATCCAAGCCAAAACATAGAGTGGGGCTGCAGTAGCGATCGTATTGGTAATCCAGGTCGCAACTCCCGGAGGATTGGCTTCAGCATCAGCCATGGTAATACCTACCATTTCCATCCAAGAATCTCCAAACAATGGGCCGTACCAGAGAAAGCCCAGACCAGAAAGTACAATGACCGAAGCCCAAACAGCAAGGTGATTGATTTTTAGGTTTTTCATAATCCTTTGGTTTAAGTGATAATACCAATATATGAAATATTTCCTAAATACCTGATGGTCAATATCATGAGGAGGAGTCCACTCCTATCGAGGGCTTTCAGAGTCTACTGATTGATACGATAAGTTAAGGTCAAATTGATTTGGCGGGGCTGTCTCAACGAAAACCTGTCTGTAAAAAAGGTCTCCCCTTCAGTGGTAATAATCGAGCGATTGGTATTAAGCAAATTAGTGCCAGCTAAGGTCAGGGCACCTTTGCGTTCCCAAAGATCTTTTTTGATTGCGACATCCAGCGTGAACATCGCCTCCCTTCGGCCTTGAGGGATCAGTTCAGGGGCTTGATAATTAGTTCTTATTTGGATGCTGGCATCTTTGGGTAATTTGAATTTAGAAGTCTGACGAATGAACCAACTATAGGTATCCGAACTAAAGTCAGCATCGATATTGGTCGCATCAGTGATCGCCCGAAATGCATTAAAATTGGCGTCAAACTTCCACCAAGGCGTTAGCGAATAGCTAAAAGCAATATCAGCTCCAAAAGCATTTTGCCCCACCAAGTTAAAAGGCAAGGTGGAAGCGAGCCCATTTTGGTCAACGGTACGGATGGATTGGATAGTGGAACTAGAGTTGCGATAATAAAGCGCAGAAGTCACGACTCCATCATCAAAATGTTTTAGATGACTGAGTTCCACGGAGTGGGTAAACTCAGGATTGAGGTCCTTATTACCACTAAAGAAATTACGACGATCCGAAAGTGTGATAAAAGGACTCAACTCACGATAAGTCGGCCTCCGGATACGACGACTATAACTGATTTGCAAATCATTTTCGGCAGGTAAATGCACGGAAAAAAGTCCACTCGGAAAGAGGTTTTGATAGTCTCTTGGGTTCGTCTCATTGGTTTTTTCTAGCTCCGTAGTGATGGAAGTCGCTTCGGCCCGCAATCCCACCTGATAGGAGATTCGCTCCTGTTTATTACCGATAATCCCATAGGCGGCTTGAATATTTTCATTGTACTGGAACACATTATCAAATCCTGGCAAAGCAAGCCACTCTCCATCAGACTGTTCTTCAGTGGCGAGGAAGTCATTTTTGATATCCCTGAAACTAGCTCTCAGTCCACCTTCAATCCTGCCGTCTTCCCCAAATGGATGTACATAATCTAATTGCAAAAGGTATAGATTTTCGAACTCATCGTTCACGGCAGCTTGCACAAAGGTATTGCCTTGCTCCCGCGTTTGACCAGGTAACCAAGTCGTTTCAGGATAGATTTGATCTGAATTTTCCCAATAATTGAGATAACGTACATCTGCGGTGAGTTCTTGGCCTTCTTTTGCAAAGGTCTTTTTATAAGTCAATGCATATTCAGAGTAGGGTTCGGACTCTACCTCTTCTTGCTCCCGCTCGGTAATAGAAATCGGATTGCTCGTACTATTGAGAAAATCCTCATAACGAAAATAGGAGAAACGCTGCCCATCAGTGCGTCGAAAACGATAGGCCGCAGTTAGTATGTTACGGTCGTTGAAGTAGTAATCCATCCCTCCACGGATATTGTTGACCAATCCTTGGAACTGCCCGTTGGAAGTTTGCTCGGAAATAAAAGTAGTATCTCCACTATAAACCTCTTGATAAACCGTACCTCGATAAGGATTGACCCGATAGCCAAAACCGTAGTTGACAAAGAAGTTGACTTTTTTGACACGATAATTGAGATTGATCGCTGCAATAAGATTAGTAGGATAGCCCGCAGTCAGATCTATTGAACCATTGAAGCCTTTACGCTGATCCTTTTTGAGGACGATGTTGATGACACCACCTGAACCCTCGGCTTCATAGCGAGCAGATGGATTGGTGATGATCTCCACAGATTCGATCAGATTCCCCTGTAATTGGGCTAAACCTTCTCCATCAGGACCAATCAGGCCGGAAGGTTTACCATCGATCAAAATACGCACCCCACTACTCCCTCGTAAACTCACTTGCCCAGTTTGATTGACGGTTACGGAAGGTAGATTACCGAGGATTTCGGAAGCCGTAGCGCCTTGGTTGGAGAGGTCTTTGGAGACATTGTAGACCTTCTTGTCGAGATCGAGTTCGACGAGATTTTTTTCTCCAGTGATTTCTACTTCTGAGAGGGTGATGCTTTTGGCTTGCAGCCGAACGCTTGGCATCATCAGTTTTGCATTCAACTCAAAGACTTCTGAATAAGTGGTTTCGAAACCTTCGGCAGTATATCGCATGAGGTAAGATCCATTGGGGCCTTCCAATTTGAAAGCGCCCTTTTCATCGGTAATCGCTCCTTGTATCAAACTACTATCCTTGGCTTGATGCAGACTGACTTGAGCATAAGCGATTCCTTCGCCAGATTCGTCGGCCAGCACTTGGCCTGAGATAGAAAGTGGCGCGTTCTGCGCAGCAGCCAAAAGAGAAGTCAGCAATAAAGAGCCGAGAATAATCGATCGTAGCATAGTGGTGGTATTTGGTCGCTACCAAAATAGTTAATGGCCTTTTGATATATCTATCCTTTGCTGCTTTTATTGTGGCTAATGGGCTTTTAGGGGAGCGTTCCCATAAAAATCGCTGGCAAAGAAAGCCCTCTGCCAGCGATAATCAAATACGATAAATCGACGATATTAGTCAGTGATGATCAGTTTATGCGTGATGTTACCAAGCTCTGTTTTAATCTGTAAGAAATAGATTCCTGGCTCTATCGCTGAGATTGAGAGGCGATGTTGCAGTCTCCCTCCGGGAACGTTTAGTCGTTCCGCGAATAGCGGTCGCCCTTGTAAATCAACTAGTATTAACTCTAAATCCTGAACCGCTCCCAAGTCCGCTGTGAGTTCTAAATAAGTAGAAGCAGGATTGGGGAAAAGCTTGAGCTGACGTAAAGCAAGTGGGACCTCAAGGCTCGTCAAGAAATCGACTACGACCGTCTCCATAGTAGTATCATTGCCACAATCATTGCTGACGATAAGCGTAACCAAGAAGCTATCATTGCTTGTATAAGTGTGGCTTGCCATCATACCTATAGCCTGTGTCCCATCACCAAAGTCCCAACTATAAGTAATAGCATCAAACGAAGCACTTGCATCAAAGCTAATACTGCTATCGGGCTGCATAATGCTACTAAAATCCGCATTAGGATCATATCCGATGATGTTGGCATAAATAGTATCAATCACACTACAACCAGCGCTATCTAAAACCGTGATGGTGATCAAACCACCATCATTGGCCGTAGTGGTTTGTGTGGTATCACCCGTATTCCAGAGGTAAGAGAGATAGCCCGAGCCCGCGTCAATCAGGATTTCATTGCAATCAGCGATGGTATCAGCCGTGAAGACAGGCGCTGGCATAGAGATGGTAACATAGATAGAGTCTTGATCCGAGCAATTGCCATCAAAAACGGTAACTGCATACCAACCCGTTTGCGAAACCATCAGACTTTGACTCTGATCGCCTGTATTCCACACAAAGTTGGCTCCTGCATTACCAGCGTCAAGCGTCAGTGTACCACAGCTAGTGGTATCAGGCCCTAGCTTAACGCTGATTTGCCCTGCCAAAGGATCGTCCTTGAGTAGATAGCGCGCAATGCCAGTGGATTGTCCTGCCCCAGCACTATAAAAATTGCCTCCCACGTACATGGAACTATCTGCGAGCATGATTTTGGCGATAATATTTCCTCCAGTATTGAGACGATTGAAGCCTTGTCCAAAGCCTGCAATACCGTAAGTAGGATTCCAGCGAGCTATATGGTTGACAGTTTCACCTTTAATAGTAGTAAAGTCACCCCCTAAGTATAAAGTGCCGTCAGCAGCAAACTCCATATCGCGGATAGCATTAAAACCCTGATCATTGGCAAAAGCATCCCCTTGGCTCCACTGCATACCGTCCCATTTGGCGAGGCGACTGACAAGAACAGTACTACCATCAGATTGACGACAATTAGAGATGCTACCACCAAAGTAAGCATGCCCAGTGAGAGGGTCGATTGCTACTTTATAGACTTGTCCGCCAATGACCCCCTGCCCTACTGCCGCAACAGTACTACCATCATATTGAGCGACCTTTTTGATATTACTATTGCCATCTACTTGGGTAAAGTTTCCGGCGATGTATAAGATACTATCACCAGCATTGGCAAGACTGAGCACAGGATTGTTAAAATCGCCGATACTGACCCAACCATTTGCGGTAAGTTTGGCTAGATAAGTTATAGGGACTCCATTGATCTCTGTGAAATATCCAGCCATATAGATTTCGCCTTGGAACTCAACAAAATCATAGACTCTGGGGGTATTTACACCACCAAGCCCGGTCCCCCAGCTAGTCCAAGTCTTTGCGATCATATTGTAGCGCAAAATGCCTGTCGAAGTCACGCTACCGGCTCCGCCGAACTGCCCGCCGATATAGAGTTCGGGGCCTTGTACGTGCAAAGCATATGCATAAGCTCCATAATTGGAAGTATTGTTGCCAAAGAGTCCAGGCGCGATAGTGTCCCAAGCTGTGGTAGGATTCCATTTAGCGATACGAGGGATCTCTTTGTTATCAATTTTAGAGAAGTTACCGGAAACGATGAGCTCACCATTATAGCTGGTCATCTCATAGATTTGGCCAGCGTCATGAATACCATCACCAAGGTTGTCCCAATCTTGGCCATCCCAAGCAATGAGACTATGGCAAAATTCTCCGTCTGGAGTCCTTTTGGTAAAGTTGCCAGCAGCATAAACGGATCCTTGATAGAGCGCGATATCTTGAACTGTACCACCAGGACCACCACTACTCGAGCGAATACCTCCGATTAGGTCATCCCAAGTATTTGTAGCCAAATCATATTGCATGATGCCGTTGCCAGCAGCAATGTTGCCGGGCAGATTGCCAAAATCTTTGCTAAAGGTACCTCCGACATAAAGCTTCTGATTTGCCACATCTAATTTAAGGGCATGGACCGAGGCTGCACTACCAGAGACTGGCAAACCAATACCCGGAATCAAGGTCCAAGTTGTACCGTTCCATTTGGCGAGTCCTTTGATCTGAATGACAGAAGCAGAGCCAATAAATTCCCCAAAGTATCCGCCCGCATAAATTTCACCATTGGTGGGATTGTATTCGATGGACTGTACGGTAGAAGGATAGCTCAAACCGTTAGGCACGCCAGATGCGTCAATTCTGAAGCTAGGCAGACCACCGCCCATATTGTCCCAGCCTATGCCTGGGGTCCAACGTGCGATACTATTGATCGAAAGAGTATCAGCATAATCAATGCTACCTCCAACGATGAGTTCTCCGCTAGGAGTAAGTTTAAGTGCCTCCACATTACCGCTGAGGAAACTAGAGCCAAGCGTTCGGCCGACGCCGCCACCTAAAGAATCCCAAGTAGCAGTGTTGAGATAATAACGAGCTATTTTGTTGAGAGGGATCGGATTAACATCTTGAGTAGCCGTGATCGCACCACCAATATATAGGGTATCTTGATCCACAGCGAGTGCATAAACTAAGCCTTGCAAGCCACTACCAATTGCTTCCCATTGCTGAGTACTAACATTGAAACGGATGATATTACGACTTGGAACCTGTGTGCCATCGGCATTCCGAGCACCGGTAAAATTGCCTCCTAAATACAAATTGCCATTGGCATCTTCAACGGCTGCATAAATTACGGGCACCAAGGAAACTCCATACATGCCTTGACCGATTGGGGAATATTTTTCGCCATCCCAACGAGCGATCCCACTCATATTAGGATCACCACCAAAGCGAGCGCCACCGGAAGCAGCGATGATTAAGCTACCGTCTTGACTTTCGACTAGGGCCTGAATATTTGCCCCTCTAGCACCGGGTTGCGCGAAGCGTGTGTCCCAATTTTGGTCGTTGCCTTGGAAGAAGCAAGGAATTTGGGCCTGAAGGCCAAGGTTCGGCAACAAAAGAGATAATAAAAAGAAGCTAAATATAAATTTTCTCATATGGCATAAATCAATTTGTGCCTATGAGTCCGAATAAGAGAGAAAAAGTAAACAAAGGAGAGGAAAAAGTATTTATTTAGCTTCTAATATGCTTTTCTATATCTTTCAATTGATTGTATTTCTTGGCTTAGGACTTGGGATACTGCTTTGTTTTGAAAACAAACTTATTCGGAGAATCCTAGCGGCTTTCATTAGCTTGTTTACCCTACTCCAAATAACCTCTATCTATATAGGGGGAAGTCTCATCGACTATAAGTTTGCAGAGCATTTCGACATTCAGGATGTTCTACTGACGCTAGATTTTTTTCGAGGGCAATTTTTGCTGGCCATAGGTCTATTTTTAATGATATTTTTTGGCATGCTTTGGCTGAGCAAAAAGCTGCAAAGACTCAGCTGGTTCAGTAGGAAATATGGGCTACTCTTATCTATAGTTTCATTGCCACTAATGTTCTTGCCAGCGGGGATCGGTCATTCTCTTTATGAACTGAATACATTAAAGAGCAGTGTTTCGACTTCTTTTGAAGAGTCTCTGAGCAATTTAGGGATCGATAGTGAAGCCTATGTCAGACCACATGAGATAGAAGCTAATGCTGGGAAAAATGTAATTATTCTCTCTCTAGAATCGCTTGAGCATAGCTTTTTGTATGACAACCTCTCTCACCTTACCCCCAATCTTAATGCACTGAGCCAAGAGTTCAGTATATATCCAATGACCCAATTAGACGGGGGCAATTGGACGCAGGGTTCTTTATATACCTTTATGACAGGGGTTCCGTTTTTTTCCAATGCTAGTAATGAAAACCTTTTTGTAGGGGCACAACAATCTTATCTCACGAGTATTAGCCATGTTTTTGATGCGGCAAACTATTCTCAGCGTTATATAATGGGGAAGCCTGAGTTTGGTAGTACAGACCAACTGATCAATATGCTGGGTATTGAGTTAATTTCGGAAAAGAACGTAACAGATAGTTACCCACTATCGCCTTGGGGACTGCATGACAAAGACTTATTCAATGAAATAAAAAAAAGTCTAGCGTTCTTCAAGGGAGAGAAGAAGCCCTTTGTCCTTTATGCATCGACGGTTTCGACACACGGCCCAGACGGTATCTATGATGAACGCATGAATCAATGGGTTGAACCCCAAGCCGGAAATCTAGAGTTTACGGTAAAGTCCTTGGATTATTTAATCGGAGATTTGATGCAGTTCCTTAAATCAGAATCGCTTTTAGAAAATACCGTTTTTTACATCTTTCCGGATCACAAGTTGATGGGTAATACCTTTAACGTTGGTAATCAATTTCAAGAACCAAGAGAACTGTTTTTGTTGACGAATGGCGAGGGGCAAGGAGCAAGGAGCAAGGAGAAAAATCGTTCTTTGTGTCAAATAGATTTGCCAAAAATCATTCTTGAGGGAGCGGGTATCAAGCACAATGCCTCTTTTTTGAGTGATTATATCGAAGATGATCCGCCAGTTTTCTTGGCAAAAAATCGCCAAAGTATCTTATCCCTCAACGAATCCGCCATCAAACTCAACACCTTTGGCGGAGACTTGCTCCTATACCTCGATGGCGATGAAGAATTAGTTTTAAAATCGGGAAAGAACAGAATCATTATACCGGGCATTGATCACAAAGCTCAAAAAGCAGCGATGATAAGCTTCGATGAAAAAATGCGACCTTCATTTGAGCTCAGGCAAGCCAATATCGCATACACAAACCCACTCGAAGAGCCCCATATTTTTATCTGTCGTAAAGGCAAACGGCTCTATGCATATTACCGCGTGGGAAATCAAAACCTTACCTACGAAGAAGGCTTAGGGCAAGTCTTAATTCCTGCTAAGCTTCATGCCAAGGCAAAAAAAGCTTTGGCGTTTCAAAACACGCTATTTAAGGAAGTACCCAAGGACCTCACTGAAATAGCGCTCGTCGCTAACGATAAGGTTAGGCTCGTGAGTAGTAGTCACTGGTCCCCAGAACGCTTGCACCCATCATCTGTCATGGCGGGTAAACAACTGATGCCGGCTTTTAGAGGAGTCAATCTTTTGACAAAAAATGAGATCGGACTTTATCGCCTGCAAAATTTTGATACTTATCAAGAATCTCAAACCGTGTCTTCATTGATCAAAGCCATTGATTCCCTTCAAAAGCAAAAAGCATTTTTTGCCTTGGTAGCTGATATTAGTGTGGGAGAATATGTAAAGCAAGATGCTGAGACTTTTACCCAATTAGGTTTACCCGTTCTGGCACAGCTTGAACCCAATAAAGCCTATATCGCCTACGCTGATCATGGGTTTATCAGCGAAATGGAGGATGAGCGCGTTCTCAGTTTAAGTTTTCCATTTAATGATGCCCCACGAAAGCGTAGTTCTGAGCAAATTGAGAAAAATGGAGCCGACAAGATGCGCTTTATCGCTCATGCTGGAGGAAGTATCAATGGCGAGCTTTATACCAATTCTTTGGAAGCATTAGATACAAACTACGCTAAGGGATTTCGACTTTTTGAATTGGATATTGTCATTACCAAGGACAAGTTTTTCGTTGCGGCCCATGACTGGAATACTTGGAAAAGTCAAAGTGGTTATAAAGGCGCCTTACCTCCTACTCTAGCACAATTCAAACAATATAAAATCAACAATCAATATCAGTCTTTAGACCTAGAAGACATCAATCAATGGTTTATTGAGCATGCTGATGCGATTTTGGTTACTGATAAAATCAACGATCCCGAGACATTTGCACCTCAGTTCGTGGATAAAAATCGCTTGATGATGGAGCTTTTTTCTGAGGCATCAGTATTAAAAGCGCAGGCTATGGGGATACGTTCGGCCATGCCGTCTATGAATGTAATCTACAATCATAAAGGAGATCGTCTAGCCTACCT
>JBGCFA010000274.1:0-11603 GCA_045106675.1 Bacteroidia bacterium | reverse complement strand
GGGCGATGCTTGGTAATAATTTCTTTGGCGCCTCGTAGAAATAAAACTTCAGCGCCTTCAATATCGACTTTTATAAAATCGCAACGATCAACCTGATGAGTCTCCGCAAAGTCATCAAGTCGTTCTATTTGAATGTATTCTTGAGCTTCCCACCCTCTTTCGGCCATTAACGCATCATTAGTAATGACCGCATTGCCAGTTTCACCTGCCTCAGTGAGTGTAATACCCAACTTTTCATGCTTCTCGCCTAGCCCGATTTTTTCGATGGTGGCATTGGATAGGCTATTTTGCTTAGCAGAGCGAACTAAGGCATTATAATTTTCAGTTAAAGGCTCGAAGGCATATAATTCTCCGTTAAGCTCCTTTAACCTTTGAGCCATCGGAATGGTATAATATCCCACATTGGCACCAATATCTAACACCACCCAATCCTCCTGAAAGAGATCGCAAAACTTCTGAATCAAAGAGGAATCATATTCACCGCACCAAAATGCTCCCAAATGAGACTGGGATCGAATATCGACCAACAACTCAAAGTCTTTTTTCATTTTGACCATTACTTCAGGTTGCTGATACTCGCTTTGGCCCATTAGCGTTTTCTGGATAATGGTACCGATTCGATACTTGCCTCTAAAAGAGGGAAGACTTCTCAACATGGAGGCAGTTGACCTGAGCAGTGATTCACACATCGGGTTATTTTTATCCCCTGAAATTAACGCATTGTAGTTACATTAATACATAAAAAAAAAAAAAAAACCTTTCTCCATGTATTTATATCCTCAAAGGTCACTATAACTTACAGCTCCTTGATCCGGATATTGCGGAACCAAACCGCATCACCATGATCCTGTAAGGCGATGACACCTTTACCAGCGCGACCATATACTGGCCATTTGGCAAACTTACTTTTGGCTAGTCGCTCCTCCCAATCTTCACTGCCTAGAGTGTATTCGACGACTTTAGTGCCGTTGAGCCATTGTTCGACATTGCCTTGATTTACGACTAGTCGAACGCTATTCCATTCGCCGGGGCCTTTTACAGTTTCTACAGAACTAGCATGCAGATCATAATTATCACCAGCACGGTGCATATGAATCTTACCGTCTGGATGACCTTCATTATGCAAAATTTGCATCTCTGGACCAGTAAGATAAGGGGCACGTAATGAGTCATGTTCTGCAACGTGGAACATGATACCGCTATTACCATCTTTTGAGATTTTCCAATCTAAGCGTAGGTCAAAGCTTTCGTAGATTTTATCCGTAACGATGTCTCCACCACCTTTGGCAGAAAGCGTAAAACTACCATCATCCTCTATTTTCCAGACGGGAGAAAGTGTATCTGCTTTGAAGTTGCGCCAGCCATCGAGAGAAGTACCATCGAAAAGGACAGTAAAGCCTTCTTCAGCGACAAAACTACCACTCTTCTTAGATGTGGCTTTAGTGCTTTCGGCCTCTGTAGTCTTTTCGCCCGATCCACAAGCGAAAAAAAAGCCACTCAATACGAGCGCACAAAGGAGCAATAAGCTATTAGATTTCATTGTTCGTGTATTTTGAATGTGATAGCCTAAAATATGCATCTTTTTTGATTTTACCCGATACTAAGTAAGTACTCAGTATGAAGTATAAAGTACAGTGACAGTCAAAATACCCTTAGGCAACATAGCTTTGTACTATTTATTTTATCCTTAATAGTGTCCTAATACTTAGCTTTTAGAACCATTATTCATGGACTTGAAAAATGAAGCCTTTGCCATGGACATTTTTGATTTCGACTCTTGGATCTAAAGAGAGATGCTTACGCAAATGCGAAAGAAAAACGTCCATACTTTTACGGCTAAACTCGTCCTGCGCACCCCAAATTTCTTTCAAAGCTTTATTACGGCTAAGCAATTGATCTTTGTGCAAACAAAGTAATCTCAATAACGCAGCTTCTCTTTTGGTCAATTGAACCTCTGAATCTCCAAAGGCTAAGCTTTGGATGGAAGCATCAAATTGGAAAGCTCCAATTTGAAATTGATTGACCTTAGGCAAATTGGGTTGTGCCCGTAATAAGAGGGCTCTAATCTTGGCGAGCAGAAGTTCTTCGTCCACTGGCTTAGTGATAAAATCGTCCGCACCCACTTTGTAGCCTTTCAGCTTATCTATCTTGAGAGACTTTGCGCTCAGAAAGATAAAAGGCAGCTCTGGATATTGTTTTTTGAGTTCAGTGGCTAGTTCATAACCACTTTGGTCGGGGAGCATCACATCAAAAATGCCAAGATCAAAGCTAAACTGGCTCGCTGTTTCTAAGCCTTCCTGCGCAGACTTTGCCCACTCTACTTGAAAATCATGCAAAGTCAGATATTCGGTCAATATATAACCGAAGCTCATATCGTCTTCAATGAGTAGTATTCGGGACATTTCTCTACAAACTTATGATAAACTCACATCCCTGCTCATAAGCAGGATTGAGGATAAGCGTTCCGCCATGCGCCTCCACAATAGTTTTGACATAACTCAGCCCAATCCCAAAGCCCTTGCCTTTGTATTGATCGTTTTGCTGAGAGCGATAAAAGCGTTCAAATATTTCAGTATGCTCTTCTTTCGGGATGCCGGGGCCATTGTCTCGGACTGAGATATTTTGCTTTGTTCCCTCTGCATAAGTACGAATCCAAATCGAAGGCTTAGGGCCAGCGTATTTCAAGGCATTATCTACGAGGTTGAAGATACCGTTGACAAGGTGATCAAAATCTCCTTCAAAACGGCTATCGGCAAGATTGAGGTCCAAATGTAAATCAGCGGCCTGTTGTTCAATGTGAAGTTGGAGCCGCTGCTCAACGGCTTGTATCGCCTCGTGCAGATCCATCACTCGTCGATCAATACTGTTTTCTTGCGACTCCAAAAGTGAAAGCTGTAATATCTTATCTACTTGGCCTTCCAATTGATGGCTCTCGCGTTCGATAAGATCGAGATACCCTAAAAGCTTCTCCTCTGAAAGCTGTCCCTTGATGACTCTGGCCGCCAAACGGATAGAACTAAGTGGAGTCATAAACTCATGCGTCAGATTGTTAAAAAAGTCATCTTTGGCTTGATTTAGCTTTTTTTGCTTGCTCAGCGAACGCAAGATATAAGCAAATACTGCCACTAGCAGAACGGTGAGTAAAGCAGTCAATAAGAAAAAACCAATGATCTCCTTTTTGATCAGTAAACCTTGATGAGGCAAATGAATACTCAACCAATAAAATTCTGCCCTGCCCGGCTTGCCTGGTATTTCGGTTTCGGTCTGTTCAACCGTCCGCATACTGGTCATTTCGGACTCAGGTAGTTTGCTACTGTCCGACAAAAATTGAATCGTCACGATACAAGTGAGACAAGCTCGATAAGGGGATGATTTGAGTGCTGCCTCATATTCAGTATCAGGAGTTGTGAAATAGCCGTCCTCTTTAGTTTGTAGAATCGCAAAGGGCATTTCGGTATCAAAACCTCCTTCAGCAGCCATTCGGTTGACCACTTCCGCGATCAAGACATGGTTCTCAACTTTGCGATAAGAGCTATCTTTCTTTAGCCCTTTGACTTCAATCGCCATCGGCTCAACCAAATCCATCAGCCTTTGATGGATTTGCTCACTCTTGAGCTGGTGCGCCTCTAGGATATAATTGGTTTGCAGTACCACCAAGCCGCCCAAGATTATAGTAGTCAATACTACGATCCATTGATATGTTGAAAGGGGGAATGGCTTTTTCATCTGCCCTCAAAATATAAAATTTAAGCCCTTTGTCAGCTTCCTTAAGTTTTCCTTAAGTCTTTTCGTTCTTCGTGAGCCTACTTTCAGCTTTGGCTAAGCCTAGTGCATGGGTTTTTGCACCTAATTGAATTCATCAATTACAAATAACCCATCAATATGAAATCCTTTCAAATTATTCTCTTGATGTTTATGCTGATCTTTGGCAGCAACTATCCAATTTTATTGGCGCAGGAATCCATCGTCTTTGACCTAGAAAACTTTGATCAAAAAATCTTGACCTATCAAGCTCCCCATCGAACAGGAGTTACCGACGCTAAGTACAAAGATGGACTTGGGCTATTAAAAGAAGTCCAACGCCTCGTCAAATCAGAAGACAATCAGTTTAATTATGCCGACTATTGGAATATCAGCACCGCATTTATACGCCTAGGAGAACCTAATGAGCATGTGAAGGTTGCCTTTCAAAAGGCAATCAATAAGAACACAAAATCTACCTGTGAATTGATCGAAGCCTTTGGTGTATCCCGTATGCAAAATCTTAGAGAGGCCATACCAGCGCTTTTTGACTCATTTGTCGCCAAATGTGAAGCGATGCCCAAAGAGGAGGAAGAAGTATTTGACGCGGAGCTTTATGCCCAAGAAAATGGATTTGACTTAGCACTGATTAAGCTGATGCATCAAATCAGTATTAATGACCAAGTTTATCGCGGTCAAGACCCTGTCGATTGGTCCAAGCAAACGCCCCTGGATCATCGCAACGAAGAGATTATTGACTCGCTCTTTCAGGTATATGATAGCTATATCGGCAGTGATAGGGTTGGCAAGAAGATGGAAAGCACTATGTGGCTCGTTATCCAGCATAGTAACATAGAGAAGATGCAGACTTATTTACCAGTAGTGCATCAGGCCGTCCTTGACGAACGCCTCCACGCGACTCCGCTCAAAATGCTCTTGGACCGGATCTATGCCATCACGGAAGGTTATCAAATTTTTGGTAGTCAGATTGGTGTGGAGCAAGGAGAGGAAGCGTTCTGCGAAGCAATCCGAAAAAAGTATGGCTTGTAGCTTGCGGTTTGCAAACCGCGAGTACCAACAGCAAAAAGCGCAGGAATCCCCTCTCGATGGAGGCTAATGGATTCCTGCGCTTTCGTTAATTTAGCTAGGCTAAGTAATGCTCAAAAAAGTCTTATGCTAATCCAGCCCATTAATCTGTTTTATCTTCTAGGAGTAGGCTTGTCGTGGGTATTGGTTGTCAGTCTTTTGCTCAAGAGACAAGATCAATCGACTGCAAAAAAACTCTTAATTGGACTCTTGATCGGGATCAGTACTTTACTCCTGCAAGAGTCGATTTTGCTTGGGCAACCGCCTCAGTGGTTTTACTATATATTTGGCGCCATCGTGACCTCATGGTACGTAGTGCCTCCTTTGCTGTATTTATTTGTCAAGTCTATCGTTGAGCCGGAATTCAAATTGCAGAGGCAGCAAGCCTTTTTATTTGCCTTACCTATTTTGCTCCTGCTAGAATGGTTTCTTAACATCTTGGGCGTTAGGATTAGTTCTGCCGCTTTGTTTTCAGATATGGAGCTGTATTCGACGGTGTGGATTTTGTTCTTTTTGCTGATGAGTCTCGGCTTCACTTTGGCAGCTTTGGGGGTGATCCACCGTGTGGAACGCGGCCACAAACAAAGCCAACAATTAAGTTGGCTTCGGATCTACCATTATGGCTTTGGGGCCATCTTGCTAGTCTCGATCGTACTACTACTATTTTTTATGAGCATACAGCAATACAGTAGCAATTTTGAATACTGGCTGCTGATTTTTTATGAAATACTGGTATTGGGTCTAGTGTTTAAGATGCTACAATCATCTTCCTACCTCAGCACCTTTACACATCGTCAATACGCAAACGCTCCCGTCCAATCATCAAAATGGGAAGAGTTGCATCAGCACCTTGACCGAGTTATGCGAGAACGGGCTCTATATATTGATGGCAAACTGAACCTAAGCGTTTTGGCACAAGCAACGGACATCTCTGAAAATCAACTCTCCCAATTATTTAATCAGCACTTAAACACAAATTTCTATCAATTTGTCAATCGATATAGACTGGAGGCTTTTGCTCAAAAGGTCAATGATCCTTCCCACCAACATTTGAAAATACTTGCTATCGCTGAAGCCAGTGGTTTCAATTCGAAAGCCAATTTTTACAAAGTATTCAAAGAAAAATATCAAATGACGCCCTCTGAGTTTCGCAAGCAGTCTTAGAGACTGTTTGGGATCTTGTCGTTTCGAGTTCAAACGCAGCATTTTTGTGGTTCTGGCCAGGAAATTTTTCAAAGAATACTGCGGTATTCTGAGAAAAATTGACGTAGCCAGGTTCCAAAAAGGCCAGTTTGGGCCAAAAGGAAAAATTCAAACAGTCTCTTAGCGCTTCCTAACTTTGCGGACACTAACGATCGACTCGTTTTCCCAGATATTGACCAGATACATACCAGCGGGTAGATCGCCTAATTCAAACTCATAAGTCTGGGTTTGTAGAGAGGTGTCCGGTGGTATAAAACTTGCCACAATTTGGCCACTGAGGTTCATCACTTCTACTTTCAAAGAAGTGTTGGGAGCCAATGTATAATCTAATTTCAAGCGTTCCGCGAAGGGGCTAGGATAAACTTTATAGCGTATTGGCTGAAGATCTGGCTCTATATCCGTACTCATTGCCAATCCAGTAATAAAGCGAATTTGGCCTGCTTCTGTAACCAATAAAGTGTCTCCAGCAGCATTAGCAATGATCCCATTAGGGCTATCAAATTGAGCGAGATCTGCGGCACCATTGACTAAGCCTTTCACCCCAGTTCCTGCAATGATTTCAGAGTTTCCCAGCGAATCAAAACGAGCGATGTTATGGCCACCGATGCTCGGAACGTAATAATAGTCCCCAGCCCGAGCGATATATCCCATAAACCCAGCAGCTGGATGCATCCCGAATAGACTCGTGCTACCATCGAGTTTGATACGTGTAATACGTCGATTGTAAAAACTCGCCGCCAAGATATCGCCATTGGCCATTACGGTGATCCCATCAACGCCTAACATACCGTTGCCGGAGGCGATATGTGTAACGGATTTATTGCTAAGATTGATTTTGCTCACTCGGCTTGAATCAAACTCAGCGACATACAAAAAATTGCTATCTGCACTTAAATGCAGCGCGGCAGGCGTAACCAGACCAGAGACAAATAGATTGTACTGTCCATCAGGTCGCACTCGATATACTTTACCCGTACTAAATACTGAGAAATAATAATTGCCATCTGCGTCAGCCCCACCTCCAGCGACATTGCCTAATCCAGAAGCGATCGTCGTAATACTGCCATCGGGTTTGAGCCGATAGACTGAGCCGGCATAGTAGTCTACGGTGAAGATGTCTCCATTGGGCATCCAAGTGATCCCTTCAAAGCCAATACTGCCATTGGAATAATGAGTGCCCACCGTCTGACCAAACACAACGGAACATAATCCGACTAATAATCCAAGCCAAAGGCTCCGAGCTAAAAACACATAATTTGACGTCATCATCATCGATTTAAGATTTGAAAAAATAGATGTCGTCGAATATATCAGATGCCTTTTGAGGCAGCATAATAGATTGAAGAGAAGAAGTCTTTCTAAGCTGAGACGTACTTTTTAGGGCAGAAGAAGCAATTTTGGCCAATCATAAGCCTATTTATCAGATCTATATATATCCGTTTTTTGTCGTTAATTTCAGTTTCCTACTTTACCGCTGCGCGGAACGAGAGAATGGTCAATACCCAGCCCCAATTTTGAATTTCGAAATAGCTACTTGATTATTAAAACTGGACTTCATTATTGGACATTCCTTCGTTCTGCGAAGCAGCCTAACTCAAAAAAACCTATGCAAAAGCGACTACTACTCTTATCTATGGCGCTGTTTATCTGTCTGAGCGTTCTGGCACAGAAAGACAATACCGCTTGGATCAAGAAAAACTACTCTAAATCGGAGCACTATATAGAGATGCGCGACGGGGTCGAACTCTATACCGCCGTCTATAGTCCGAAAAATAAAAAGGGTCGCCCCTACCCTATCCTCATGAAGCGGACTTGCTACAGCAGTCGCCCTTATGGAGTGGATCAATATCCTTCCCGCTTGGGTTCTTCGGATGAGCTGATGGAAGACGGCTATATCTTTGTCTATCAAGATGTGCGCGGGCGCTGGATGTCTGACGGCACTTTTGACAATATGCGGCCTCAGGTAGAGCATAAGACAGATAAGGATATCGATGAGAGTACCGACACCTATGACACCATAGACTGGCTGATCAACAATGTGCCAAACAATAATGGCAAAGTCGGGCAATGGGGCGTGAGTTATCCGGGATTTTATACCATCGTGGGGGCGCTCTCTCAGCATCCAGCCCTAAAGGCATCTTCTCCTCAAGCGCCAATTGGGGATTTTTATTTTGATGACTTTCACCACAATGGCGCTTACGTATTGGGCTATTATCCGATCACCTCGGTCTTTAGCTGGCAAAAAGAAGGACGCACCACTGAGTCTTGGTATCCTCGTTATGAGTCAGGAACTCAGGATGGTTATCAGCATTTTTTAGAGATGGGGCCGCTCAAAAACCAGACTTTTTATGACGAGAAGGCCTTCTTTTACAATCAGTTGGTGGAGCATCCTGATTATGATGAATTCTGGCAAAAGCGTAGTGTGATCCCCCATCTGACAGGCGTTAAACATGCCGTCATGACTGTAGGAGGTTGGTTTGATGCGGAGGATCTGTATGGCCCGCTCAATATTTATAAGACACTCGAAAAATATAATCCCGATGCTTTCAATATGATTGTAATGGGCCCTTGGAGTCATGGTGATTGGGCTAGACGGACAGGTACTCAGACAATCGGACACGTAGCTTTTGGTGAAGGGATCAGTGAGTATTATCGCAAAGAAGTGGAGTATCCATTTTTTGCGCATTTTTTAAAAAATCGCCCCATGCCAGATCTACCGGATGCTTTGATGTTTGATCCGGGAACAAAGGAGTGGGACCGTTATATGCAATGGCCGCCAAAAGAAACCAGCGCTAAGAAACTCTACATTCATGCTGATGGTAGTCTTCGTTTTGATGAGACGCCTGCGGCGAACGCTTCCTATACTGAATATGTCAGTGATCCAGCTAAGCCAGTACCCTATATGCCTTATGTCAAGATGGGCGGAACTCCTCGACGCTATATGGCCGATGACCAACGTTTTGCCAGCCAGCGTCCTGATGTATTGGTGTTTCAGACTGATGCTTTAACGGAGGACACTCAATTGGCGGGGGAAATCATGGCTCGCCTCAAAGTAGCAACTACGGGTACAGATGCAGATTTCGTGGTCAAACTGATAGATGTCTATCCGGGTGATCATGAGCAGTATGATCATAATCCTGATTTCATCAAGATGGGCGGTTTTCAGCAAATGGTACGCTCTGAGGTGATTCGCGGTCGCTATCGCAATAGCTTTAGCGCGCCAGAGCCATTTGTCCCCAATGCAATCACCGCTGTGGATTTACGATTGCAGGATGTGAACTATACCTTCAAAAAAGGCCACCGCATCATGGTACAAATCCAGAGCACTTGGTTTCCCTTCATCGACCGCAATCCGCAGACTTTTGTACCTAATATTTTCAAGGCAGATGCAGAGGACTTTGTCAAGGCGACGATGCGGGTTTATCATGATCCGGCTTATGCGACGCATTTGGAGGTGAGTGTATTGAAATAAATAATTTAAGAATATTCTAGAGGCGCAAGATTAATAAAATGTAGAGGCGCAAGATTTTGCGCCTCTACAACATTAATGGATTAATTTCCGGCTCTTGATCTATTTGGTTTGAAGACGCTAGGAGGAGTTCCTGGATTTTCGTCTGCTAGTTTTTCCTCGTTGAACTCTCCCGTCACTTTGAGGCGGTAATCAATTTTGTTGGTAGGGCCTCCCGTAGCTACCACATGAATCGTGAGATACTTTTCGTTTTGCATTCCCTTCAAGGTGATGATTTCCTCGACGCCTTCGCTGCCACTTCCCTTATCGATATGCGCATACTTCGTGGTGATATAGTTGCCATTGACATCATACTTACAGATTGCGATATCAGCACCGTTTTTGCCTCCTGTCTTTTTAAATGAAACATGTACTTGATCCCAAGGCCCGTTCATGACATGAAAGCTACGTTCGGCATAGCAAGTACCACGGAAATTTTTGAAAGGCACCGTTAGGTTGACTGGTCCGGGAGTGCCTTTGTCGCCGACGATTTCACCGACAGATTCGTAAGCAAGGATTTGGGCATCTTTGATTTCATCAGTCAGTTCTTCTAGATCTACGATAGGAATCGTTCCTTCAACGAGAGCGGCGGCGGCTTCGGCGCGAAAACCCGCCATCTCTCTCACAACATTATCAAAAACTCCTGTTAAGCGAGAAAAAAGACTAGTGCAAGAGGGATTGCCCTGCGTATCAAGAGTCCTAGCGTTCGGCAAGGCCGCAAAGGTCAAAACTAAGCTTAGCGCTAAGGCGCCAGTAATCATGAGCGTTTTCATCATGCTTTGAATTATGGGTTAATAATTGATTGTGAACCCAAATAGCAGATGAATCGCCCCGAAATCGTCACCCGAGCGGGTGATATTAAAAGCATTGCCGTAGGCGCAGTTTGTAACCTACACCTACGGCATGGAAAATTGATTATGCCTTATTCTCAGTATTTGATCCACTTCCAAGTCAGGGGCCGGGAATCGGGACTTTGTACTTGTAATAGGTAGACACCAGCAGGCAGGATAGAAAATTCGTGGCTCCAACTGGCGCCCAATTGTATATCCTCAGCATATAGCGTCTGTCCCATCAGATTAGTCAGTTGAATATGGATTGGCACATTGAGTGGGCCAGTATTTCGCAGCCCTAATTGGCTTACGGATTGCTGGAAAAAGTTAATGCCTGATAGTTCTTTTAAGCCATCGATGCTAAGGGCAGCATCGCGTTCATAGAGGTAAATTGCGCCTCCATCAATGATGTCCATGCCGCCAAGAGTATCAGCGAGCCAAGCCCCTACAACAATACTCGTTCCTGAGATATCGACGGCTTCGCCGAACAGATCGTTGGAGTTGCGATTGGTTCCTGCTAGTTTTTCCACTTCTTGCCAAAGGCCATTGGATCGAAGCTCAAAGACATAAGCCGCGCCTGCCCCAGTGACGGGATTTGCCCCATTGGCGTCCGTTGCAGCGGAACCTGCCCCGATGACACAAGCGGAACCATCAATCCCGATCGCACGACCAAAAAAGCTATTGGTGGCAAAGTCTGAGGCATACACTTTTTGTTTCTCTACCCACTGCCCATTTTCCCAATAGAAAAAATATGTGGCTCCTGTATTACTACCAATACCACCTCACGGTTGGTGAGCTTTATTCGCTTTGCCCACTACCGCCCAGCGACCAGAGATGGCGACATCCCAGCCAAACTTTTCGAGGCTGTTTTGATCAGTCGAACTAAAACGCAAAAGATCATTTGATTGAACCTCGCTAGGACCCGTGATTAACATGGTATCATTCCAGTAGCTTGCATAAGCAGTTCCCACCTCAAAGAGTGAGCCATTGCTTTGGTCTGCTCTGAATGCCCCTATCACCAGACCTTCTTTATCAAGATCAAGGTATTTGCCAAAGTTGGCATCTTCTGAGCGATCATAGGCCACCAACTTTCGGATCTGAGTCCAGCTAGCATTGGCTTGCCGTTCAAAAATATAAGCCGCCCCAGCATCATCGATAAAATTGGCGTCATTTTCGTCGTAATCATTTCCGTAGGCGCCGATTAGCGCATAACCATCAATTAGTGCAACGGCAAA
>JBGCFA010000273.1:0-15691 GCA_045106675.1 Bacteroidia bacterium | reverse complement strand
ATCGCTTGGATGAAAAAGGAGTCCTCTTGAGCGAGATTTTGAGAAGAGGCGTATCGCAAATAGTAATTCGAATCTGCTTTTAGCCCAGAAATAACACTATCGCCTGAGAAGCAAATAATCTGACTACCTCCACAACTATCCCACAGAGAGAAATAGTGCGCAGGATTGGCCTCAGAGAGTACCACTTTGCCATCAAAGGGCATGCTGAAAGTGTACCAGAGATCGAGTTGGTCTAGACTGTCTGAGGTGCAGAACGCATCAGGAGCTGCCGTTGCTTTGCGGGTATCTAGGATGACTCTCTGTCCCAGAACGATACTATCAATGGCTAGCGCATCGCTACATGCATCATTGGCGGGAGGAGCTATCGCTTGGATAAAGAAATCATCGACTGCCGCCGAGGCAGAAATGGTCGCATAACGGAGGACATAATGCGCAGCAGAATCTAGCCCATAAAAGGAACCATTGCCGGCGAGGCAGCCTAACTCAGCTGTGCCACAACTATCGTATAAGACGATCCTGCGATTGGTCTGAAGATTGCTCAACTCGACTCCCCCAGCAAAGGGCATGCTGAAAATGTACCATAGGTCATAATTGTCATTCGAGGCATCTTCACAACTGGCATCAAGGCTTTCGGTTGCTTGCCGAGTATCTAAGCTGATATTACGGAGGCTATCGATGCCGACGATCTCAAAAGCATTGCTACACTCATCATTGAAATCAGGAGGGAAAGCTTGGACCGTAATCTGATCAGCATCCGCCTGACTAGCCAGGGCAGCATAGCGTAAAATATAAGAAGTACCGCCGCTCAGACTGTCAAAAAAACCATTGCCTTGCATGCAGGCGATTTCGATTCCTCCACAGCTATCAAAAAGGGCGAGTTTATTGGCCCCAAATACTTGGGTTATTTGGAGTTTGCCATCAAAGGGCATGATGAAGCTGTACCAAAGATCATGGTTAGTATCTGCTGCATTTTCACAGCTCACATCGAGGCTTTCGGTAGCTTCTCGAGTGTCTAGAAATATAGTTTGTGGGCTAGCGAGGTTGCTCAATGCGATGGCATTGGTGCATTCATCATTGATCGGAGCCGGAAAGGCCTGGACGGTGATTTGGTCTATATTGGCCTGAGCAGGTAGAGCAGCATATCTCATGAGGTAACTATGTCCGCCAGCCAAAGCATAAAAGAAGCCTCCAGAAAGACTACAACCCAGCTCAGTCCCACCACAACTATCGTATAGTACAATGCGATTGAAGCCAAAAACTCCCGATACTTCGAGCTTGCCATCAAAAGGCATATTAAAACTATACCACAGATCAATATTATCATTGGTCGGGTCTTCGCAACTAGCATCTAAGCTTTCGCTGCCTCCTCGGGTGTCTAAAACGACATTTTGAGCCATTGCAATATTGGGGATCACAATCGCAGTATTGCACGAATCATTAGTCGGTTGGGGAAAAGCTTGCAGATAAATGGTATTGGCGGCGGCGTATTGCGAAGCGGTATTATAGCGCAAAATATAAGTCAGACCTCCCGTCAAACCCTCTATAAAGCCGATCCCTGCTTGACAGCCTAGCTCGGTACCGCCACATTGATCATAGATGGCCAGTTTACTGATGACAGAAATACCGGAAAATTTGACCTTGCCATCAAAAGGCATAGTAAAGCTATACCAAAGGTCAAAGTTGTCATCCGTGCTATTGTCGCAAGTTGCGTCTAAACTCTCAAGCGCGCCGCGATTGTCAAGCACGATACTTTGCAGCGTATCAATATTGGCGACAAAAATCGCGTTACTACAATCATCATTGCTCGGCGGAGTGAAAGCCTGCACAGACATCGTATTGGTGGGTGAGTATTGAGAAGCCGTAGCATAACGCAGCAGATAAGTCGTCCCCCCTAGCAGATCATTGATAAAACCTGATCCGGCTCGGCAAATCAATTCTGTACCTCCACATTGGTCATATAGACTAAGTTTATTGATCACCGAAAGGCCCGTAAATTTCACTCGACCATCAAAGGGCATCGTGAAACTGTACCAAATATCGAGATTAGTGTTACTCGCGATATCGCAGGAGCCATCAAGACTTTCGGTGGCAGTAGTCAAGTCAATCGCGATCGTCTGTAAGCTCGCGACATTAGCGATGATGGAGGCACTATTGCATTCATCATTGGGCACTTGGGCGGCTAGTCGCCAAACGCAAAAACTCATCAAGGCTAGTAAGAACAGACGTTTCATGGAGAGATTCCTTTAGGTAAAAAAACAATCTCAGATTTTCCGCAGCTCAATTCGTCACCCGATGGGGTGATATTGAATCTTCAGTTTCAATGTCCAAGTATAACGAGTTTTGTGTTTTCGGCTGCTTCGCAGAACGCTAAACCGAATGTTCCGCGAAGCGAGGAGCATGGACACACCTTGAATATTGGACATTGCATTTGAGCATTGGACATTTCTCCGCAGCAATATCACTCGATCGGGTGACGATAGCCTCCTTGGGATAGCTGACCTTTGGGCATATCTCAAACAAATAATCACATGAAATCTTTAGCCCAAAAATTCACCCCAATCTCAATGTTATTTGTCGCAGCTATGTTCATGCTTGCCTATACTAGCTGTCGTCCAGAAGAGCCCGAAGCCTGCGAACTGACATGTCAAAATGGAGGCATATTGACCGATTGTAGTTGTGAGTGCCCGTCCAATTACTATGGAGAATCCTGCCAAACCTTCAATAGTGCTTGCGCTGATTATACTTGTCCGAGTGGACAAAAGCCTAACCCAGACAAAGATTGCGTCTGCGAATAAATGGAATATGCTATTAGTAAAACTATAAGCAATAAAACATGAAATATACACGAAACTTATGGCCATTAGTAGTGGTCATAAGTTTGATCTCCAATAAGCTAGTCGCCAACAATATCCAAGTGGATCATGTACGACTAACAGAGCAAAATATCGCCAATCAGTTTACCAAAATCGTGTTTGACCTTAGCTGGGAAAACTCTTGGCGTTACGATGTCGGACCTGCCAATTGGGATGCGGCTTGGGTATTTGCCAAGTTTAGGATCGCAAATGGTCCTTGGCAGCATGCGAGTATCAACTATGTCAATGGCAACGCTAGCACCGATGGACATACAGAGCCATTAGGTGCGACCCTCACTACTCCGGCTGATGAGAAGGGCGTTTTTATTTATCGTTCCGGCACGGGAGATGGAGACATAAGCTGGGAAGACATAAAACTCCAATGGAATTATGGTGCAGATGGAGTGGGCAATAATGCTTTCGTCGATGTGGAGGTATTTGCGATCGAAATGGTCTATGTGCCTCAAGGGGCATTTTTGCTTGGGGGAGGCAATGGAGCGGAAGTAGGCAAATTCTTTGAATACGTCGGTCCTGTCAATATCTCTCAGCCTTACCAAATTGGCTCCGAAGCCCTGATCGCAGTGGGGACTAGTCCTGGGGATTTATATTATCCCTCTCCGGCAACGCAAGATGCGGGAGACCAACTCGGTCCCATTCCTAGCTTATTTCCTAAGGGTTACGATGCTTTTTACTGCATGAAGTATGAAGTCTCCCAAGAACAATGGACCAGTTTTTTCAATCTTCTGACTCCCACTCAGCAGCTATCCAATGATATCACAGATCTTGATCATCGAGGTCCCAATAGTATGGATCGCAATACCTTGAATTGGGATGGCATAAGCGGCATCTCTACCCAAAATCCATCCACGCCACTTTCCTTTCCGCTATGGGGCGAAGTATTGGCCTATACAGATTGGGCCGGATTGAGACCGATGACAGAATTAGAATTTGTCAAAGCTTGTAGAGGCCCCTTATTGCCAGTTGTTGAAGGCTATGCTTGGGGAACACCCAATATCATCGACCCTAGCTATACCTATGATCTGCTAAACAAAGCTTCTGATGCGGAGCTTTTGACCAATCATGCCGACGGGATCGGAAATGCTAATTGGATCAATTCGGCCATTTTTGAAGATGGGCCTTATCGGACAGGGATCTTTGCGGCAAGTGCCAACACACAAGGACGAAGAGAGGATGCTGGCGCTAGTTATTACGGCATCATGGAGCTATCTGGTAATCTCAACGAAATGGCCGTTACCGTAGGCACGCCTCAAGGTCGGGCCTTCATCGGCAATCATGGCGACGGCTTATTGCTCAGTACGGGTGAGGCCGATGTGATCGGCTGGCCTCCTATCACAGGAGAATGTGGAGGCTTGTTTGGTGGTTCTTGGTTTAGCCAAGCCGAATCACTCTGGATCAATGATCGCCGCAATGCGACCAAAGGTAATGTCGGTTACTTCAATGATGTCGGTTTTCGCTGTGTGCGCACTGCACCTTAACTAAGCGTTCGGCGACTAGCCGTAATCTCAAAAATCTATCTTAAATGAAAAACGCGATCAAAATCGGTGGCTATGCATGGCTCGCCCTCTTGCTGCTACCTTATCCAATATTTGCCAACAATATTCAAGTCAGTGAGGTCCAGCTTACAGGCACCAATCTCGCCAATCAATATACCCAAGTGGCTTTTGATCTGAGTTGGGAAAACTCGTGGCGATTGAGTATCGGCCCCGCGAATTGGGATGCGGCTTGGGTGTTTGTCAAGTTTCGCACCAACAATAGTCCTTGGCAGCACGCGACGATTAATTATGTCAATGGTACTGCTTCTGCTGATGGGCATTTGGCGCCTAGCGGATCAAATATCAATACCGTTTCGGACGGAAAGGGCGCCTTTATCTATCGCTCCGCTGATGGTACAGGCGATAACGATTGGCAGGATATCCAACTACGCTGGAATTATGGCACAGACGGTGTCGGTAACCAAAGTGTCTTAGAGGTAAAGGTCTTTGCGGTTGAAATGGTCTATGTGCCGCAGGGAGCTTATCCGCTGGGTGGTGGTAGTGGTTCAGAGATTGGCAAATTGTATCAGTTTGCGGGTTTGGGGCAAGACAATCCTTATCCGGTCAGTTCGGAGAATCCGATCCCCCTAGGCCTCAATCCGGGAGATTTGTTTTATCTGGCGCCTAGCCCCTGGCTTATCGGGGATCAGTTAGGGCCTATTCCGGCGGCTTTTCCCAAAGGATATGATGCATTTTACTGCATGAAATACGAAGTCAGTCAAGCGCAATGGATTGACTTTTTCAATCTATTGACTCCTGCCCAAAAGATCAATAATGACCTCACAGATATAGCACACCGAGGGCCAAATCCCATCGACAGAAACGAGATCCTCTGGGAAGGTTCAGGCGGTGCGACGACCAGTAATCCGGATGTGCCGGTGAGCTTTCCTTTATGGGGAGAGGTATTGGCCTATTGCGATTGGGCGGGCTTACGACCCATGACGGAACTCGAATTTGTCAAAGCCTGTCGTGGTCCTCAGCCGCCCGTGGCGAACGCTTATGCTTGGGGCTCGGCTAATATCATCAACAACAGCTTTACTTATGACTTGATTTATGATGGTGCTTCTAACGAAAAATTGCTCAACCCAGTCTCCAATACTGGTAACGCCAACTGGATCAATTCATCGATCTTCGAGGATGGGCCATACCGCTCTGGTATTTTTGCCGCTAGCAATACCCCTGCACGCGAAGATGTTGGTGCGACTTACTATGGCATCATGGAAATGAGCGGCAATCTCAGCGAGATGGTCATCAATATTGGTACGCCAGAGGGCAGATCCTTTCAGGGAACGCATGGTGACGGATTCCTCAATGCTGCCGGAGAAGCTAACACTACTTCTTGGCCTCTTATTTCAGGTATCGGTGGCGGACTCATGGGCGGTTCTTGGTTTAGTCCAGCCGAACAATTGCAAATCAATGACCGTAGCGCCGCGGCCCAAGCGAATGCCGGTTACTTCAATGATGTGGGATTCCGTTGTGTACGAACAGCTCCTTAATGCAATCAATATGATGACTAATAAATGGATAAGCCTAAGCATTTTGATCGTGCTCTCGCTTTCAGCGAACGCTCTGCCAGCTCAATTGGCCGGAGGAGACGGTGATGGTTATGGTTCGGGAAATTTCATAGGTTTGCTCAGCGGAGATTCCCTAACAACTTATGTCTCGGGTGGTAATGGTGATGGCTTTAGCCATAGTCGTAGAGGCGGATTCTTGGACGGACCTGATCTTAGCACCCTTCTCCGAGGAGGAAATGGCGATGGATATGGAGCAGATGATTTCCTAGGTGTTTTGAGTGGATTCTCTACGAGAACGATGTACTCCAGTGGTTCGGGTGATGGTTTTGCTCATGCTCGCGCGAGTGGTTCTTTGCAAGGAGTAGTTTTCCCTATTGCTTTGCTCTCTTTTGAAGCCATCCCTGAAAACGACAATGTACTACTCCAATGGATCACCGAATCAGAGCTAAACAATGATTTCTTTACCATCGAACGGAGTCAAGATGCCAACACTTTTAGAGAACTCCTCCAAGTGCCCGGTTCGGGAACGACTCAATCTCGGCATAGCTATGAAAGTATCGATCAGAAGCCTTTGGGGGGCTATTCCTATTATCGTCTCAAAGCCACGGATTTTGATGGCAGCTTTAGTTACTCACAGATTGTGGCCGTCAATATGAGCAAGCCAAGTAGTTGGAGATTATTGGTTTACCCCAACCCCAATGCTGGCAAAACACTCCATCTACACTTCAGTGGTATAAAGGGGACGGAGTCTATCGAACTAGAGATTGTAGATGCGCTCGGAGCGAGGATTTTTAGTCAAAGTCTAAAGCCTGATGCAGATACTTTTGAGCTGAGTCTTGATCTACCTCACCGATTGGCAAAGGGAAGTTATCTCGTGAGGATGCGTTCTGCGCAGCAGCAGTTGAGTAAAGTGGTCATAGTGCAGTAAATCAGCAGCTACCGCTTACTTAAAGTTAGATACCTTTGGCTTAAAATAATGGGTAATCCTGCGGAAAATCCGATATCTTCTAAGACGCACTGCGTTTTGAAAACGCAGTGCGTCTAGAAAGGCTCAACCCGCCAATCCCTGCCGCAATACAGCCATCGCTTCTGAACGAGAATGGACATTGAGCTTGTCGTAAATACGCTTTACGTGGGTCTTGACTGTATTGAGGCTGATGAAGTGTTTATCTGCTAACTGGCGGTTAGTCTTGCCTTCAAACATATCTTGGATAACCTCGACTTCCTTTGGAGTAAAGTCTGTATCCAGGCGTTTGTTGACAAATTCTTGGTTCCAGTTCGCGGACTGCCAACGTTGGGCATGATTAAAAAGCGCGATTTCAATGCTGCTAAACAGATCTTTTTCATTGAAGGGTTTGACGATATAACCCATCGGTTTAGTCTGTTTGGCGCGTTCGAGTACTGATTTATTGGCAAAGGAAGTCAAATAGATAAAGGGCACTTGATACCGATCTCGCAATTGTTCTCCAATCGAAATCCCGTCCTTACCATCCCCTAGATGCACATCCAAAAGCACCAAATCAGGCAGACTCGCTTCAAGCGCTTTTTCGGCTTCAATACTATCATAGGCTACCCCAGACACATGGTAATCCATTGCCTCCAAACATTCTTGAATGTCTTGAGAAATAAAAATATCGTCCTCGACGACCAGAATCCGAATCTTATCCATTAGGCTTGTGTCTGTGACTAAATATACGCTAATGTGTGTCTTGATCTACAAACGTTACAAATGCATACCAATTGTAAATCAAATTCGGAGTTTCGGCTTGCAAGTCAAAACTTATCAAATGCGGAAAAGGCCAGTAAGCGTACTGACCTTTTCACTTTTATAGACGTGACGTTTCTCCAAAAATTAATTCACTGCTGCTATCGCATCAATGTTACCGTGCCTTGCAATCGGAATGGCTGGCCAGTATTAAAAACTCCTTCAGCTACCCAGACATAGACGCCTTCCTGTGATGGCGTGCCTTGATAACTACCATCCCAAGCATCGTTGATATTTTGCGCTTCAAAAAGCTGCAATCCCCAACGATTGTAGATGCGGATTTGATAAGTATCTATGTATTGACCTTGCAAGTAGAAGGTCTCATTGACATTGTCGAAATTCGGGCTGAAGGCACTAGGTGCAAAGATCCTAGGTCTCACGGCGATACAAGCAGTATTCGATACGCTTTGCGCAAGATTTCCACCAGTCTCATAAGCTACCACTCGATAGCAATATTCTGCTTGATCCAAGAACACCTCTGCATCAATAAAGTCCGTAACATCGCCTTGAACAATCTGACGAATCACCCATTGCTGGCTCAAGTCATCAAACAATTGTATCTCATAATAATCCACTCCATTGGCCCAAAGCTCATAAGGCGTCCAGCGAAGTTGATTGTCTGCTCCTAAAGTATCTATCTGTAGATGGATACTCGTACCAAGATTGGTAAATGGGGAAGTGAAACCGCAGCTATCTCTCGCAAAAAGGCGATACCAATATGGTCGTTCTATGACTTGCACTGCGGTATCAATATATGTCGTTATGCTTGCATCAAAACTCCGAATCGTGGCCCAGTTTTGCCCCAGATCAGCGCTCTTTTCGAGGAAGATGCCTTCAAGATCACTCACATCAAATGCTTTCCAATCTATCTGTACATAGCGGTCTTGCTCGACGGTTACGCGGACGAGATCATTGCTTTCGGTAATGCCCGATTTTTGATTGACGGCCGTAGTAGTATCACTCCAACTCACTTGCAATGGCGCAAATCCAATAGCAGCAATACGGTAAGTATAGCTATTGAAACAATTGGTGGCGGTGTCAATAAAGTTGGTGCGAAAACCCGGTACGGCATCTAGATAAACTGCCAGATTGGGATCGTAATTATCGACACGATAAATCTCGTATGCCTCTACATCCCAGCCGACATAGGTATTCCAACTGACTGCAATCTGATCGGGTAAGGCTTGGGCCGTAGCTTCGATGGTGCAATGTGTATCCGCTAGATTGAAAGCCGACTCAGAGCCACAATAATTGACCGTCGTTACTCGATAACAATATGATTCGTTGCGGCAGTCCAAGCCTCCAATCGCAAGTCCTAGATCATAAAACACTGTGTCTTGCTCCGTCGGAGAACGATATATCTCTTGCCAATTACCAGAGCCGGATGGGGTCTCGCGGTAAAGGACATACTCAGAAAACTCTGCACTAAAATCAGCTTCCCAGATGATCTGAACTTCATTATCACTTTCTACGCTAACGACTCTGACGTTCGGCGCAGCCGGAAGGTCCACCCCAAAGACCTGCACGAGGTCTGGCTTAGTGATCGTATCAGCACAGCCCAATGAATCGGTGATGATCAATTGTACATCATAAGCGCCGGTATCGGTATACGTATGGATGATCGGTATGCCCATACCAGAGTTGCCATCACCAAAGTCCCAAGCGTAAGTCGCGATCCCAAATGGGCTCGTAGCCGCTGCGCTAAAGGTGGCATCCAATGGTGGGCAATCTTGGATATAGTTGACGGTGAAGTCTCCGCTTGGCTGCTCTAAATTGATGTATTGAGGACGTATCAAAGAGTCTTGACAGCCATTGCCATCCGTGATCCTAAGCTTGACCGTATAGGAGCCAGTATTGGCGTATGTGTGGACGGGATTCTGCTGCGCAGAACTATTACCATCACCAAAGTCCCAAGTCCAATCTACCGGATTAGGAGCTGAAAGATCAGTAAAGAGTAAAACTTTGGGCGCACAACCCACTGTATCACTGACCGTAAAACTTGCCGTCGGTAGATCGAAGATTTCAATATCTCTTGTGGTAGAGTCTACGCAGCCATTACTGTCAGTCAGGCGTAGCCGAACGCTAAAGATCCCAGTTTGTGTAAAAACGTGATTGGGATTGACGGCAAAGGAAGTATTGCCATCGCCAAAGTCCCACTGCCAATTCTGAATCGCGACATTACTCGAAGAGGCATCAATAAAATTGACGGCCAAGGGCAAACAGCCTGCAGTGTCAGAAGGCACGAAGGCGGGCGTCGGAGGGCTAAAGACGGTGATCGTATCCTGTTTACTCTCAGTATCAGTGCAGCCTAGCAGATTCGTTACCGTAAGGCTGACCGTATATAAACCGGGCGTAGTATATGTATGCGTCGGTTGGACCAAGTTGGAAGTCGTACCATCACCAAAGTCCCAAGTCCAGCCTGTCAAAGTGGTATCCACTATCGACAGATCGCCAAAGCTTACAATCATTCCCGGACAATCTGCATTTTGATCGAGCGAGAAGTCTGCCTCTGGCTGCGTAACGCGGATATAATCAGGACGAAGGAGCGTATCAATACAGCCGTTTTCATCAAAGGCGACCAAACTTACGCTATAGGTACCGACTGCATTATAGCTATGCTGAGGGTTTGGGAGATTGCTAGTATTACCATCGCCAAAGTCCCAAAACCAATTAATGATATTGCTACTGCCGAGTGAGATGTCTTGAAAGTTCACCGTATCACTCAAGCATAAAATCTGTGTTGAAGACAAGAAGTTCGCTTGTGGCGGTCCAAAGACTTCTACCGTATCGACAAAGCTAGCCTCACAACCCAGCGCATCGACCACACTCAAACTCACCGGATAAGTCCCCGGATTGTTGAAAGTATAAGTGGTATTGGGAAAGCTCGAACTATCGCCCGTACCAAAGTCATAGGTCCAGTTAGTAATGATGCCATTGAGGGAGGTAGCTGCATTTTGAAACTGCGCCACGAAAGGACTACAACCCGCACTATCAGGGAGTATATAGTTCGCCAAGGGCAGCGGTAAAACTTCTATCGTATCGCTACGAAGGATGGTGGCAGTACAGCCAAACAAATCCGTAATCGTAAGACTTACATCATAAAAGCCCGTATCCGCATAAACATGCACAGGATTAGGCCCCGAGCCGCCAGTACCATCGCCAAAGGTCCAGACCCAACTCACGATGCTTGTATCAGCCACGGAGAGGTCATTGAAACTAAAGCTAAAACCGGGACAAGCAGCAACAGTATTGATGCCAAAGTCAGCCAAAGGCTGCGTGAGATTGATATGCTGAAACTTAGTCAAGCTATCGGTACATCCATTGCTGTCGGTGACGAGTAGTTGCACATCGTAACTCCCATCGTTGAGGTAAGTGTGGATCGGGCTTTGTTGGGTCGAGCTATTGCCGTCGCCAAAGTCCCAAGCCCAACTCACAACACTAGTCCCGCCCGTACTGAGATCAACAAAGGAGACATTTTTGCTGGCACATCCGCTGGTATCGCTAGCCGCGAACGCTACCACTGGCCCGTCGTTAACCACTAAAGTATAACTAGCGCTATCGACACAGCCTTGGGCATCCGTTACCGTTAAGCTGATCGGGTATATACCTGAGGCATTATATGCTTGCGTACTGGTCGGGAAGATCGAAGTATTGCCATTGCCAAAGTCCCAATCCCAAGCGGTGATATTGAGAGCGCTAGTTGAGCTATCGGCAAAGGAGACCAATAATGGCGCACAGCCCACACTATCCGAAAGATAGATCGCAGCGTTCGGCGCAGCCAAGATCGTAATTGCCGCGCTTTGTAGCTCTGTATCCTCACATCCCAAAGCATCGGTGATCCTCAGACTGACATTATAAGTGCCTGGGCTACTATAAAAATGATTGGCGTTGATGCCACTTCCTGTCGTGCCATCGCCAAAGTTCCAAGCCCAATTGGTGATGGTCGTATCTCCGGTCGAAGCATCCAAAAAATTGACCTGTGTTCCCGGACAACTGCTGATCGTTGAAAGGCTAAAGCTCGCTTGTGGACCAGCGAGATTGACCGCATTGCTTTGACTGATCGTATCCTGACAACCGTTGATATCGCTTACCGTGAGAGATACCGTATAGGTGCCATTGGTATTATAGCTATGCGTCGGAAATTGTTGATTGGAACTATTGCCGTCCCCAAAATCCCAGTTCCAAGCAGCCGTAGGATTGACCCCATTGCTCTGGTCCACAAAGCTCACCGGCGTACTGCTACAACCAATGCCATTGAGAACATTGAAGTTAGCCGTGATGCCCGGAAATACTTCCACCGTCTCTTCTGCCGTATCGGTACAGCCAAAGGCATCGATCACAATTAAACTCACTGAAAAACTGCCCGGTCCCGGATAAAGCGTAGTCGCATTGGCCGTGTTGGCGGTATTGCCATTGCCAAAGTCATATTGATAACTCAGGATGGGGCTAGCTCCGCTCAAGGATTGGTTGAGTACGCTCAGATTAGCGGGCATACAGATAGAGTCCAGTGCCTGGAACGCTGCTACTGGAGCTTGATAAACCGTAACGTGTTGAGGATCTATGAGGGTATCGGCACAGCCGAACACATCCTCTACAATCAAGGATACATTGAATATTCCCACACTATCATAAATGTGGGTTGGATTTTGAATCGTGGCTGAGTCTCCATCCCCAAATGACCAAGTCCAATTTGCGATCGGATAAGCACTCAGCACATTGGGCGTAAAATCAACCGTCTGTATCGGACAGTCAGGACTCGCATTAGAAGTAAAGGTCGCTGTAGGTCGGCTGAGATCTACCAGATCAGGCTCGGTCAATGTAGCGCTACAACCATTCACATCTATGACAGTAAGACTCACATCATAACTACCATCATTGATATAAGTATGGATTGGATTGGTTTGACTAGAAGTATTGCCATCACCAAAATCCCAAAACCAGCTAGACAAGCTGCTATTGCCACCGGCAAGACTCACAAACTGAACGTTGCGCGGCGCGCAGCCAACCGTAGGAGCTGCCGTAAAATCTACCGTCGGTAAGTCTCTTACGGTGATCGTTTGGAAAGCACTGTCCTGACAACCCGCGGCATCGGTGATGAGCAATTTGACCGAATAACTACCTGCTGTATTGAAAGTATGGAAAGGGAATTGTTGGATTGAAATGCCGCCGTCGCCAAAATCCCAGAAGTAACTGAGATTGGTCGAAGCGACCGAAGCATTGGCAAACAATACTTGCAATGGCCTACAAC
The DNA here is from genome assembly GCA_045106675.1 of Bacteroidia bacterium. Taxonomy (GTDB): domain Bacteria; phylum Bacteroidota; class Bacteroidia; order J057; family J057; genus JBCAWW01. The sequence continues at coordinate 2,759 of JBGCFA010000273.1, read as the reverse complement.
CATCTGTGTTTGATGGAGTAAAGCTGGCTTGTGGAGGGGTACTCACCAAGACCGGTGCTGCTGCGCTGATACTATCGACACAGCCATTGGCGTCAGTCGCGATCAAGGTCGGCACAAACAATCCGGGAGTACTATATACATGCAGTGGATCCGAAGATGCGGCATTAGTACCATCACCAAAGTTCCATTGATAACTGACAATTGGAATCGCGCTAGTAGATACATTGGTAAACTGCACCGGATCGCCCAAACATAGAGTGTCTTGGCTCGTCAGAAATGCCGGATTGGGCCCGCCTAAACTTACAACGCTATCCGGACCCGGAATCGCCACTACACAACCCGCTGTATCTTGGATCAACAATAGCGGAAAAGCAATGGTGTCTTGAGTATAAGTGTGCGTGGCAGTTTGGCCAAAGCCTAAAGCTCCATCGCCAAAGTCCCACGTCCAACTGATCGCACTATCGGTATTTGCAGTAAAGGTTACATCTAATGGGCTACAACCCGTGATCGGCCCCATTGAAAAACTACCACTTGGGCCAGAGAGATTGACGAGGTCAGGCATAGTGAGCGTATCGCTACAACCTTGTCCAGTAGTAGCCACTAGGGTTACATCAAAATCTCCAGGTATATTATAAATCTTGCTTGGATTGGCTAAAGTTGAGGTGCTACCATCACCAAAGTCCCAAAACCAAGTCGTGACCGTAGGACTAGAAAGGTCCGTAAAGTTGACCGTCAAAGGAGGACAAGATTGCTGCGTAGGATTGGCAAAAAAGTTCGCCGCAGGTAGCCCAATACTCACTAGGTTTTGCTGGATAGCATTGCTAACGCAGCCGTTGATATCGGTTACGGTCAGGCTCACGGTATAAGTACCGTTTGGGGGGTAGGCATGCACGGGATTGACAGCCGACGAAGTCGTACCATCACCAAAATCCCAAAGGTAAGTGTTGCCTACACCCGTGGACAGATTTGTAAAAGCAGTGAGCGCTCCCGGACAGCTGATCGTGTCTTGAGTGCTAAAGTCAGCCGTCGGGAAAGTAGGGTTAAGGTAATTAGCAAGCGTTAGGGTATCGGCACAAGCTTGATTGTCTGCTACTATAAGTGTGACATCATAGCTGCCGATTTGATTATAGGTATAGTTAGGGTTTTGCGAAAAAGAAGTGCCACCATCGCCAAAGTCCCAAGACCATCCGGTGATAAAGGTTCCCGCAGGGAAAGTGGTAGAAAGGTCTGTAAAACTAACGGCCAGTGGAGCGCAACCCGTACTGACATCAACGGTAAATTGAGCCTGAGGCCCAACGATATTCATCAAGGCTGGCATGATCAGCGTATCCGCACAACCATTATTATTGTTGACGATCAGGCTTACGTCAAAGAGACCGGGCGTTGTATAAGTATGGATCGGACTAGCGGCAGTAGAAGTATTGCCATCGCCAAAGTCCCATAGATAAGTATTGGCAAAAGTAGAGTTATTGGTAAAGCTGACAGGCAAACCGACACAGCCATTATTGATGCTAGCGCTAAAGTTCGCCGTGGGAGGAAATATATCAATGACTTGTGAAAGCTGATCACTACAGCCAGTAGAATCATTGAAAACCGTCAGCGTGATGGTATAGCTTCCGAGCCCAGTATAAGTATGCACTGGATTTTGTACCGTATCGGTATTACCGTCGCCAAAGTCCCAAAACCAACGCTGAGGCTCTATAGACTGATCGAAAAAATTAACCGTCAAAGGCACAGTACAACCAGTGGTAGGCGTAAAAGCAAAGTCTGCAATGGGACCCAGTACTTCAATATAGTTCGGTCGGATTAGCGTATCGTAGCAACCAAAGTGCCCGACAATCAAGGTAACATCAAAGAAACCGGTATCGACATAAGCATGAGTCGGATTGGTGCCCATGCCCATCGTACCATCACCAAAGAGCCAAATAAATTCATTGCCAATGCTGCTTAAATCCTGAAAGGAAACAAGGTCTTCAGCACAGACGACTTGTGGATTGGCGGTAAAGTTGACTACTGGTTTTTGGCCTGCTTGGATGAAAGAAAATAGGGCGGTATCTCGACAACCTCCCACCGTCTGGACGATAAGGGTTACATCGTATTGACCAGCATTGGTATAAGTATGAGTCGGATTTTGTAAAAATGAAGTCCCTCCATCTCCAAAATTCCAGATATGAGAACTGATACTATCGAATAGAGTCGTACTCAAATCCAAAAAATCGACATTGAGTGGTAAGCAGCCACTAATCGTATCCGGCACAAAATCCGCCAAAGGGGGAACGATCTGTACATAGCTGGGTTGCACTAGTGTATCGGCACAACCAAAGCCATTGGTAACGGCTAAACTCACATCGTAGATGCCGGGCGTGGTGTAAACATGAGAAGGGCTAGGGGCGCTAGCAGTATTGCCATCGCCAAAGTCCCAAAACCAGTTAACGACATCTGCTGAAGAGGCATCGGTAAAGTTGACGATCAAGGGAACTTGACAGTCAGTAGGATCACTACTCGTGAACGAAGCGTTCGGCGAAGGCTGAACCACTACATAGCTAGGTCGCAGCAAGGTGTCCGTACAACCTGCCCCACTAATGGCCACCAAACTCACGCTATAAGTACCGGGAGTGGTGTAGGCGTGCGTGGGATTGGGTCCGGTGAATAAAGTACCGTCTCCCAAATCCCACACAAAATTTTGAGCGCCTACGGACAGGTTAAAGAAATTCACGGTCTGCCCAACACAGACCAGGGTGTCTGCCAATGAAAAATTG
>JBGCFA010000272.1:0-4861 GCA_045106675.1 Bacteroidia bacterium | reverse complement strand
GAATCGATTCCTGCTCTTTTGAGAGTTTCCCTTGATAAGGGACAAAACCATCTGATAAATAAGTAGGCAAATCTACCGTCCGGTAAGCGTCTGCATAGCGGTAGACCGTATTATCATCAATCCCTAAATAAGTGGAAATATCAACTGGACTTAGCTTCCCATGAAGCATAATCAACACGGTCGCCTTGATGTAGCGGCGACGTTGAAAACGAGACTCTTTTTGAATTTTGCGAAGAGACCCTAATTCCGAGTTATTGAGTTCGAAATACATCCTACAAGTATACGCTTTTTCCCAAAACACTTAATGATGGGTATAGCGAAAGTGATTGCTGTCGCCATTTGCCCATAAGTATTGTTGGTTCTCCTCCGGAGGAACGCTTAACAGCCATCCTCCATTAGGGCAAATCACAGTATCTGGTCCTAAAGAAACATCTGGTGGCATGATGGTATAGAGATAAACGCTATCCTGCAATTTACAGCCCTTGCTGTCTGTTAATTCTACCCAATACCAACCAGAATCCTGCACCAGGATTGTTGGGCTATTGCTAGCATCGAACCAGCTAATACCGGTTAAATTGAGTTGAGGATTCAAGCTCAACTCCACTTGTCCGCCTTGACAAAAGGTATCGCTTGTGGCAATGATGAATTCATCTCCAGCTTTGAAATCACAGGGACTGACGATCACTTCATCGATAAAATAATAAGTGCTGCTAAAGAGGGAATCCCAAACACCTTCTTCAAAAATGGTGGTTTGGCTATCTGGCAAAAAATTGCCGATGGTCGCATATCTCTCTCCTCCTTTGGCTTGATAAGTACCCGTGATCGTCTGCCAATTGGTGTAATTGTTGAGCATACGGCCTTGCGGATTGGAAACCGCCTGAGGATAATACAATACCTCTTCTTGCTCAACGGTATCAGTCAAGGCCAAGCCAAGATCATCTGAATAATACTTAGCAGACTCTCCAGCAGAGGTTTGGAAGCTCACATAGTACCATTGCCCACTATCTAGGGGCTGACTGAGTTGGACGGAGAGATACTCACGATAATTGTCCCAGACTCCATCATCACTTTGGAAGTATGTCCGAATCCCTGCATAGCCGTTGCCCAAAACCGGATGTTGATCGCCCCAACGATTGATCGGAATGCCAGCCTGACCTTGTCCAGCACAGAGATGGGCAAAGTCAACCGTATTATAGTTAGGGGAAAACCAAGGTGGGGCATAAAGGATTTGCCCTTTGCTATTGGGACAAGTAGAGTAGGTATCAAACTCCGGGTTGGGAATTAGATTTTGGCCTTGGCTAAAAAAGGGAAGCAAGACCAGCATGACTAAGAGCAGGCTTCTTTGCATCGCTTGAGATAAGGTACAAAATCTCCGGTTTTTATTTACTTTTTCTCAGGGCAAATATGATCAGTTGGTTTGAGATAGCCATCCATGATATGGAACGCGCCAAGCAATTTTACGAAGGCAATCGCATCCCCTTGCACTCAATGCAATAATCGACTCACCAAGGGTTTTTCAGATCCTCTGCTTGGAAAAGATGATTGCGCTCATGAAAAAGGCTTGAGGATTGCGGGCGCTTAAGCTGTAAAGGATCTTTTCGAAATAATCTCACTAATAAGGCTATTGGCGTCAAGAGTAAAAAGAAAACCAAGCCTAACAAAATGCGGCTATTGACCCAGCCTAGCCCTTCGGCAAGTTTCATCCAACCTATGTGTATCCACTTGGCAAGCTGGGGAGAAAGCAAACTCAGCACTCCCAAGCCGATGGCAACATATAGCAATGCTTGATAACGCCAGATGACAAAGGCGATCAAATTGGCTATGACCAACACCAATATAGTTTTCCAGATTTGGGCTTGTGATTGCATTAAAACAAGGTATAAATAAAAGGTGCCACGGCAGAACCGCCGCCAAATACCACCAACGCACCTATCAGTAGTAAAACGATCAAAATGGGAGCGAGCCACCATTTTTTGCGTTCGAGGAAAAAGCCAACTATATCCTTGAGAAAGTCCATGCCGTTAAATTAGAGGCTCTGAGCTTGCGAGGCAAGATATGCAGCGAGCTTTTCGGCAATAATCTTACTCACCGCCTCACTACCAGCATTGGTATAGTGAATAATATCATAAAAATAAGCAGATCGTTTGGGAAGCAAATTCGCTAGATCAATACACAATACATCGTTCTGCGAAGCAGTCTCTCTCAAAACCTCATTATAAGCCTCCAATCGCCACCAATAGGCAGCCCCATTGCTTTCCTGCCAAGCCACTGTTGCTAAATCTACTTGAGTATCAGGGTCGATTCCCATCCCCAATAAACTCGGCTGAGTAATCAGTATCGGCTCGATATCATTGATACGGCAACTATCGATCAATCTTTGTATGCGTCCGCGATAACTTTGCAAAGTGCTTGAGTCAGATTGAATCTGAGCCATAACCCTCATCGTGTCAGTTTGACGATGTTCCTGAGTCTTTAGATCCAGATATTGATGGGTGAGATCTAGGGCGTCAGCCTTGGCAGCACGCTGGATATTGAGCAGTAAACTCACTACTTCACTATGGTAAAGCGTGCGCTTCCAAGCAGGTACATTTTGTTTGAGTTGTGCTTTGTCGTATTGATCAAGATCAGTGCGCCCTACTTCATTCGCTCCGAGCAAAAACAAAACGAAATCAGGCTTTAGCGGCACAATATAATCGTTCAGCAAAAGCTGATGTCCAAAAGTAGAATGTCCATCTAAACCTGCATTATTGACCCATAATTGAGCGTAATTAGGCCGTAATTTATCCCCCACTAAATTAGGCCAATCATTGCCATCCGAAATCAAATAACACTCAGTCGTACTTCCTCCCACTGCAATGATTGTCAGGCTACTATCCCAAGCATCTGCCACATTGGGACCACGAAAACCCAGCGCATTTTTACGGTGCATAATCAAGCTATCCAGACCAGCATATCCAGGATTGGCAAACTGATACAGACGGTTGTGAGGCAATACAATTTGATCGCCTTTGATACGACTCGGGATCGGCTGCGCCCAACGTAAAAACACCTCCAAGAGCATTAGCGCGACCAAGCAGCCAATACCCAATACCAATAGATTGCCGAGTAGCTTTTTCATTTAGGCTTTGCGAAAGAGATAAGGACCAATCACCAAGATATCCATTTCTGTTTGTTGAAAACAGTTCCAAGCATCCTCAGGCGTACAAACGATGGGTTCTCCTCGGACATTGAAACTAGTATTGATCAGTACAGGACAGTCTGTCTCGGCTTCAAATGCTTTGAGCAAAGCATAGAAATGAGGGTGCAGTTTCTCACTAACCGTCTGAATACGAGCAGAATAATCAACATGAGTGATCGCGGGCAAGGTAGATCGTTGGTGCTGCAGTTTTTTAGTAAGATTTTTTTCATCGTCCCCTTGGGGAACGCTTTTACGGATTTCCTCACGTACTGGATGCACCCGTAACATATAAGGAGAATCGGCCTTTCCTTCGAAGAAGTCAGCCCGTCTTTCGGCCAAAACTGCAGGCGCAAAAGGACGAAAGGATTCCCGATACTTGATTTTGAGATTGAGGACGGACTGCATTTCTACATTACGAGGATCAGCAAGGATTGAACGACTCCCCAATGCTCGCGGCCCAAACTCCATCCGCCCTTGCATCCAACCGACTACTTTTCCTTGAGCGATCTCTTGGGCAACTGTGTGACAAAGTTCGGCGAAGTCGGCAAAATAAGAGGCTCCGGACTTTTGCTGTCGAATCAAATTTTGGATAGACTCTTGCCCAAATTCTGGCCCTAGCAGGGCTCCTTGCATATAGTTTTCCTGCGGAGAACGCTCGGCTTTATAATAGATATGATGAGCTGCTAAAGCAGCGCCTAAAGCACCTCCTGCATCACCAGCAGCGGCTTGGATATAAATTTGATAAAAGATTCCGGCCTGCTCTAGCTTGCCGTTTGCGACACTATTGAGCGCGACACCGCCAGCCATACAGAGATTGGGCAAGCCTGTCAAACGTTTGGCTTCCTGCGCCATTCTAATCACCACTTCTTCGGTCACCTGCTGGATTGCCAAAGCCAGATTGCAATGTGCTTGGGTGATATCTCCATCCAAAGCTCGTTTTTTAAGGCCAAAGAGGGATTCCCAGCGTTTATGTGGCACCATCCGCAAGCCCGTGGCATAGCGAAAATAGCGAGGGTTGAGCCAAAGAGAGCCATCATCTTTTAACTCTATCAGTTCTGACTTGATCTGCTCACGATAACGCTTCGTGGAGGCATCATCAGGATCACCATAGGGAGCGAGACCCATTAATTTGTACTCCCCATTATTGACCTTGAAACCGAGAAAATAAGTAAAGGCAGAATATAACAAGCCAACAGAATGCGGGAAGCGTAGTTCCTTCAACAGTTTAATCTCACGTCCATTTCCCACACTGATTGTTGCAGTAGCCCACTCTCCCACTCCATCGATAGTCAAAATCGCCGCTTCTTTGAAAGGAGAAGCATAAAAGGCACTAGCCGCATGGGAAAGATGATGCTCAGGGAATAAGAGCTGCGGTAATTTCAGTTTTGGTTGATCGGCAAGTTTTCTAAAAGCCTTTTTTATCTCTTGCTTGAGAAACAGTTTTTCACGCAACCAAACAGGGATAGCCGAAATAAAGGAGACTAGACCTCTGGGGGCATATGCATAGTATGTTTCTAACAAACGCTCTAATTTCAAGAAGGGCTTGTCATAAAAGACAATTGCATCTAGATCAGACACTTTAAGTCCCTCATGATCAAGACAATAATCTATTGCATTGGAAGGAAAGCTAGCATCATTTTTTTTGCGAGTAAAGCGTTCTTCTTGGGCTGCAGCGACTAATTT
>JBGCFA010000271.1:0-6591 GCA_045106675.1 Bacteroidia bacterium | reverse complement strand
TGAGATTTTCAGAGACTTTTTGAAAGCGAGTGGACTTAGCCACAGGTATATTATCAGGGATTCCGGTCTGTGTAACCCATTGATCTACACGTATGCTTTCTTTTGCGCCCGGATGGTCATTGAGCAGTTTAGTATCTAGCTCAGCGAGAAAAGTCTCTGTATCCATCGTCTGAAAAGCGTGGCTAGAAAAATAAGCCTTAAGGAAAGCGTCAAATTGCGGCCGGCCGACCGTCTCCTCTATCAAGCGTAAAAAATAATAGCCTTTGTCATAGGCAATAGAAGTCATACCGTCATCAGGATTACGCCCACTCAGTTCGATAGTAAGCCGCGTATCAGGGTTTTCTAAGCCCATCTCAGTCACCTCATTGGTCAAATCTTGATAGCTTATATAAGCGAGCATTTCAGAATAATCTCGGCCTTTGAGTGCCTCCATGATGCGGTTTTCAAAGTAGACCGTAAATCCTTCGTTGAGCCAGAAGTCATTCCAAGTAGCATTGGTAACGAGATTTCCGGACCATGAGTGCGCCAATTCGTGGGCAACAAGCGAGACCAACGAACGATCACCCGCTAGAATAGTAGGCGTAGCAAAAGTCAAACGAGGATTTTCCATCCCGCCAAAAGGAAAACTCGGCGGTAGCACGATCAAGTCATAGCGTTCCCACTTATAGGGACCGTACAATTCTTCGGCGATATCGATCATCTCTTCGACTTCGGCGAACTCATAAGTAGCTGCTTTCAGCAAACTCGGTTCTGCATATACACCTGAGCGTTCCCCAAGGGGGCTAAACTCAATATCACCTACTGCAAGTGCCAGTAGGTAAGCCGGGATAGGTTGCTCCATTTTGAAGAGATAAACCCCATCAGCGCTTTTTTCAGTTGGATTAGTCGCACTCATCACGGCCATCAGCGCTTTAGGAACCTTGACACGTGCACTATATGTAAATCGAATACCGGGACTATCTTGAATCGGCACCCATGTTCGCGCCAAAATTGCCTGAGACTGCGTCAACAAAAAGGGATGGCGCTTGTCAGCTGTCAAAGAAGCAGGCAAAAACTGCAATGCTTCCGCTTCAGGACTAGTCGAATAGGTAATATGGACGTAGGTAGTATTCTCTTCTATCGGGATAGTCAGTGATTGTCCCATGATCGGATCATCTGTACCCCAAATAGGTTCTACCGACTTGGTATCAAGACGATTGGGGGAGATCAAGACGCTTTCGACAGTCAAGCCTTTGGCGTCAAGGACGATTTCGCGCGCACCTTTTTCGGTGGTGATCCCCAAGACCGCAGTACCTTTAAGCTGCTGGGATTCAAAATCGACTTCTATGTCAAGATCGAGATGACTGACTTTAGCAATGTCAGGGAGAGCGTAGGAATGAGGATCTTTTTGAGGCATATCCTGGGAGTTCACTACGTCACAGGCCGTGAGCAGGAAGGCAGCGCCTACGAGCAAAAAACAAAAACGACTGAAGGTCATATACTTGGCTAGGTGTTTGGGGGCGTAAATTTACGCAAATCCCCTAAATCGGCAAGTGAATGGAGAGAAAGAAAATAAGGCCATCCCTTATGAATACTGTGAGCGGATTTTAACGTCAGGAATGGCCTCTTAATCGTATAGAAGTGAATCTACTTTTCTGTACATAAGCACTTCCGTGTAGTGATTGCAAACTAAGAGACTGATTGAAAAAATCCTAATAATGTGACAACATTGAAACAATTTTCTTTTCAAGAATCTGCCTTTTTACGATTTCGACGGCATCTTTCACTACAATATTTCACTTCGTCCCAGTTCTTAGCCCACTTTCTCCGCCAATTAAAGGGGAGGCCACAGACCATACAGTTTTTTTGAGGCAGGTGTTGTTTTTTCATCTTCTCAATCTTGTATCCTCCACTTTTTGCGATCACGGTTTACGTGGCGACCGAGGATGCGTTGGGCTTCTTTTTGTACCGCAGGATGTTGTTGGTGCTGCCAAAGGCGATCGCGGGCATAGGCATGAGTCTGTTTGATATCAACAATCGGTGCAGGGTAGTCCACGCCTTTGCGAAAGCCATAAAAGGACTCTTCCATCGCCGTGATCTCCCAAGGGGTATGCCTTAGCTCGAGAGGTAATGGCTTAAGTTCGGGTACCCATTGATTGATAAAAGCAGCTTCAGGGTCATTTTTTTGCGACTGTAATACGGGATTGTAAATCCTGAGGGTATTGATACCTGTGACGCCTGACTGCATTTGAAATTGTGGGTAATGAATCCCCGGTTCAAAGTCCAAAAACATCCGGCCGAGAAAAATTGCACCTCGCTTCCAGTCCAACCAAAGATGATGCGTCAAAAATGATACGATCATGGCCCGAGCACGAAAATTGAGATAACCCGTCGCTTTGACACAACGGATCGAAGCATCCACCAGTGGATAACCGGTCTGTCCTTGCTCCCAAGCCTGATAGTGAGACTCATTCCACTCCTTACGGATCAAATCATAGCCTCGATTCAGGTTTTCAAACTCTTGCCGATCTTCGGCTTCAAATTTTTGGATAAAATGATCGTGCCATAGCAAACGGGAGCGAAAACTTTGCATCGCCTTGGGAGTTGCTCCCTGCGAGAGTTGATATTGAGACTGCTGAAAAACTTGTCTAATAGAGAGATTTCCCCAAGCCAAATAAGGCGATAGACGCGAACAAGATCGCCGAGAAGCTGCTGGCTGAGAGATATGATGATTGTATTGGCGATAGCGTCCGTTCATGAAACTTTGTAGATACCGCCATGCATTTTGCTCACCGCCAAGTTGCATATTGGAGTCTGCGGTCATAAAATCATCAGGCAAAGGCGGCCCCTGCCATTCTAGCTGGCGTTCCTCGGAGAGGGCCAACACACACATCGACTCAAAAGGCACTTGATGTTGCGGATCTTTGAGAGAAGCCACGAGCTTTTGCGGCCAAGTTTTACGATCGTGCAAAGCTCTGATTACCCCGCCGTAGGCGAACTCTTCCCACTTTACTCCTTGTTCCCGGCACCAACGTGCCACGGCTTTGTCTCGATCATAGGTGATCTGTAAGCCGCTCTCTTGGGTAGAAAATATTTCTTGGATGTGGTATTCTGTGCTAATCTGTGCCAGAACGTCTGGGACCTCTCGATGGGCTATCAGGATCGAAATTGAGCGTTCGCTGAGGCGCTGCTGCATATCTTCCAATGATTGCCAGATAAAGCGCCAATGCCGCAGAGCATAGTCCTCAGCCGCGATGAGGCTCGGTTCAAAGCAATACAATATCAACACAGGCAGTCCACTTTCGGCCGCTGCTTTGAGAGGAGCGTGGTCAGAAAGTCGCAAATCACGTTTGAGCCAGACGATATTGATTGTCTTCACATAGAGCAATACCCATAAATTGACATTTTGTTTATCAGACAGGCATGCTATCTTCCCCGCATGAAAATCCGCCTCGGCATCTGGGAATGGGCCTTTTATGGGGCTTTGGTCTTGCTTTATGGCTTGACCCGCAATCCTTTTCCCGAATTTGGGGACTCACTGGGCTTTGTATACTTCGCGAGTCAAGGCTTTGATTTGGCGACCAATGCGACCAGTCATTTTTTGTATAGCAACCTCAACCATTTGCTGCTGAGTCTATTGCCTTTTTTATCGCCAGTATTGGTTTTAAGCTTAGTATCGCTAGTGTTTGGGCTTTTGAGTGTGGAACAAGTCCGGCAATTGGGCTTGGCTTTAAACCTCAAGCGAACGGGCGCACTATTTGCTGCGGCGATCTTTGCACTGGGATTTAGTTGGTGGCGACAAGTGGTAACGATTGAGGTCTATACGATGCAATTGTTTTGGGTGCTGCGGATGTTGGTGCTGATGAGTCGAGACGAGCAGACAAGTAAGTATCAGCGGGCTTGGTGGGTGAGTTTGCTGTATGGTTTGAGTCTTTTGGCCCATATTCAAAATTTATTGCTACTACCGCTTTTTGTGTATTACTATTGGCGAGGTCGAAAAAATGGTGTCGCTCTCTGGTCTCCTCTACTCGCTTTATTGCTGTTTGCAATCTTGTTTATTCCCCCATCGCTGCGCGGAACGAATAGTTATGCTGCGATCTTTTTTGATCGACAGTTTCAAGGAGAAGTCTTGCAATTTGAGTTCATGACCATAATGAAGGGCTTTGTTCGGAGTCTGGGCTATCTCGCTTATAATTTCCATCTCTTTTTGCTAGCAATCGGTTTAGGCTTATGGCTCTGGCTACGCGAACGCTCTATTTGGGTGATGGCCTTAGTGGCTTCTTCTCTACTATTTTGGGGCTTTGCCATGCGCTACAATGTCAATGACAATTATGTATTTTTCTTGCTTCCATATGCGGTTTTGGCCATTGCAGGAGGATTAGGCTGGCAAAAGTTCGCGCAAGCGCGCAAGTGGGAACCATGGGGTTTTACTTTGGCCAGTCTTTCGATATTGGTGTATTTTTTGGCGGTTCAGCTTGCGGGACAGTTTCCCGAGGCCAATCGTTGGGCGGAGCCCAAAGCCTATAAAGGAGGTCTCTCTTACTACCTCTTCCCCGGACGAGCCTCTGCGCCTGATCCGGTCAGCTTAGCCCAACAAATACAGCAGGGAATAATCCCGCCAAATCCTGATTTTGACCGCTACGATATGGCTCTCAAAGTGGGAGAAGTCTTAGCATCTCGGAATCAATAAATGTCCGAATAGGGCGAAGTCATTTTGTGCTGAGCCAAGGCACAAAAGCTGAGTTTAGCGGGCTAAACAAAGAACTTTGTAAGGCCGGATCAGCACAAAAGGGCAAGCCAAATCGGGCAGTAATTGCTTTCGCGATGCTTAAATTAAATTTTCCTGCCTAACTTGTGGGATGGACTCCTTGAACTTGCGATTCAAATTATTTGGGTTTCCCGTCACGATCGAACCCACCTTCTTTTTGTTAGGTCTGCTTTTTTACAATATGGCCGGCACTCCCCTCGGTACTATCGAAGTGATGCTTTGGGTCCTCATCGCCATTATGGTGCATGAATTGGGGCATGCTTTTGCGATGCGCCAGTTTGGATTAGCACCGAGTATCAGACTGCATATGATCGGTGGCATGGCATATTGGGAAAACAATCCTGGCGCGCCACTTTCCAATTGGCAACAAATCTGGATTGCCCTAGCAGGCCCGATTGCGGGTTTTAGCTTGGGAGGACTCTTGTGGGTTTGGGCAAATTATATCAGCCCTTTGCCGCACTTTGCGCTGAGTGAAGATCAAGTCTATAATTATACTCAGTTTTTCACGATCTATTGGAGTGTCCTCAATCTCTTGCCTGTCTATCCGCTCGATGGCGGCCAAGTGCTTTATTATGGGCTCAATCTCAACCCACGTTGGAACGCGAGGCTATTGACGGGGATTATCACGCTCGCCGTCGGCGGAACGCTACTATTCCTTGCCTTGAGGGTTGAGCAATACTGGGTCGCGATCCTACTCGGATATATCCTCTACAAAAATATCAATATGCTGCAAAGTAGCCGAGATCAACATCTCAATGGTGAAGTCCAGCAAACGCTCAAAATCCTCCAAGCCGGAGATTTTGAACAGGGCGTTCCGCGACTAGCGGCTATCCTCCAAGAAGCCAAAAGTAAACCCTATCAAAACTGGGCAATCTCTCAGCTAGCAGAATATCATCTACAAAATAAAAATTGGCAGGCGATCCTTGATTTGGATAAAGAACATACTTCCTTACGGCCTGCAATCGCCTATCCGCTAGCGATTGCGAGTCAAGTGATCCAAGGCGATACGGCCAGTGTGGAGATCGCACAAAAGGTATTGGATCGGAATTATGAGGAACGATTGGCGAGGTTTTATATAGAAGAATTAGCCAAAATCTCGGACCTAGACCGCATGGCTCAGTTTATCCCCCTCACTTCGGGCAATAAAGACCATGATGCGATCAAGCAGTTTACGAGAGAAATTTTGCAAACAAGTGGGCTATCAGAAGCGTTAGCACAGCATCCTTTCCTACATCGGATACTGGAAGAAAATAATCGCTAATTATTATGTCCCCTTTAGAACTCGAAAAACATCGTCTAGAACGTTATCAAGCATTTAGAGACCGATACGAGATCACAGCCTTTGAAAAACTCGTCAAGCTCTATGAGATAGATGATCTTGAATCATTTTTGCCACCCAGCCCCACTGAATTTGAAAAGCAAACCCTCAATCAACTAATCGGTACCGAGGGCATCGAAGGATATATGGATTATGTCAAGTCTAATCATACTTTTGAGTTGATCATGCAATGGCAAGAACTCACTCAAAATCATGAGCTTAATGCATTTCAACCCAAAATAGATTAGTCAATTAGCTTGATTTCAAACGGCTATTTTACCGCTTACCCAGAATTTGCTACCGCTTACTCGATGAGGTCTGTCATTCACATAATCCCAATTGATAATTGGAATGACTTGAGTACTTTTATCCTAGCACACCTTTAGACGCTTAGCACACAAAAAGAACATCCACAACCTTGAGGACTCTTTTTTTAAAGAGGGAGGGAATCACATTAGGGCCTGCAGCATTTGACTGCGGGCTTTCCTATTTTTGTGGCTATGGTATCGGCACCGATTGGTATTTT
>JBGCFA010000270.1:0-7290 GCA_045106675.1 Bacteroidia bacterium | reverse complement strand
GAGTACGGCCTGCACGCGGTAAACGTATACGCCTTCTGGTACTGCAAACCCTTGACGACTCCTGCCATCCCATCTATATGAGGGATCATTGCTTTGAGCGAGTAATTCTCCCCAACGATTGAAAATCTGCAGTTCAAAAGTGCGCATCCCTTCGCCTGACACAAAAAACACATCATTATGCCCGTCATCATTCGGCGAGAAAGCATTGGGGATAAAGATATCGCCATCAGGGATGATATTGAGGTAGAGAGTCGTATCTCTAGGACAAACAAAATAGGAGTTATAAGCGGTTAGCGTCACCGCAAAGCGCCCTGTGTTTTCGTATTGATGGCTTGGATTTTCGCGTTCGGCAAGGCCGCCATCTCCAAAGTCCCACTCATAGGCAACACCCCCAATAGTGAGGTTTTCAAAATAGATATCCGCATTGGACAAAAGGATCGAATCCTCATAGCTAGGGGAAGTGCGAAAAAAAGGCGAGGCTGGAGGCGTAAAAGGAATCGGTACCGGAATCGTCGTCACACAGCCACTCAAATCCGTAACGCTCGCATTATAAACACCACCGTACAAACTATCTACGCTTGGGCCTAGCCGAGTATTCTGGCCTTGCCAAACGATCTCATGTGGCAGGCGACCGCCCAGCGAAGTTACAGCTGCGGTACCATTGGGCCAAGCACAATAGGCTTCGGTAATAGAGTTGGCAACAATCGTCAAAGTCAAGGAATCTGGTTCAAAAATAAAGGCTTGGGCAGAATCTTGGCAGCCATTCGCATCTTCGACCAAGACCTGATAAGCTCCCCCTGCTAAACTATCGACATCCGGGCTATTGCGTTCTGGCACAGTGGACCATACATATTGATAGCTCGGTGTACCGCCATCTACTTGGGAAAAAAGTTGACCGTCATTGAAGCCATAACAGCTCACATCTATCTGACTGAGCGCCACTTCCAAAAGCGCTGGCTCGGTAATGTCAAAACTCAAGCTCGCGACACAACTGCTATCGTCTATCACTTGCAGGAGGTAGCTAGCGGGGATCAGACCAGTATAGCTGCTATCAGGCTGCATGGGATCATTATTGAGCTGATATTGGTAGAAGGGGACGCCTCCTTGCACACTAGCTTGGATCTCTCCGTTGCCATTGCCAAAGCAATCTACTTGTTGTAGCTCCGCTAAACTTAGCTGCAAAGGCGCTGGTTCAGTGATCGTAGTACTGATGGTCGCAACACAGCTACTATCATCTTCTACTGTAAAAGTATATGGACCAGCAGCTAGCTGAACGAAAAAACTATCCGTCTGCAAGGCTTGATTGTCGATAGCATATTCATAAAGAGGGCTCCCACCACTTACATTGAAATGGACAAAGCCACTTGGATCACCATTGCAAGCGACATTGGCTTGGGAGGCAATGCTAAGGATCAGACTATCTGCTTGATTAATGGTGATAGGCAGTATCGTCTCACAAGCAGAATCATCAATGACGCGTATTTGATAAGAACCTGCTGCCAAGCCACTAAACAAAGTATCCGTTGCCAAGGCAAAAGTATCGATGGCCAATAGATAAGGAAGCGTTCCGCCCTGCGGGGAAACCCAAACAGCGCCATTGGTATTGCCATAACAATCTATGTCCTTTTGCTGAGCATTGGCTAAAGTCAATAAAGGTGGCTCAGTCAAGGTAAAGGCCACGGCTGTTTGACAAAGGCTATCATCTTGGACAATCACATTATAAGTGCCTGCCGTAAGCTGGGTAAAAAAGCTATCAGAGCTAAAATTACTACCATCTAGCGCATACAGCCAATCGCCGCTACCACCAGTCGCCACCACACTCAATGCGCCCGTAGCATTGCCAAAACAATCGATATTGCGCTGACTCAAAGGATTAGCTAATAAAGCAGGCGGTTCTACGATACTGAACGGAATTCGTACTTCGCAGCCATTTTGATCGACTAAGCGAACGGTATCAATGCCAGGCCCAAGATTGGTCAAATTGAGGCCGTTGACAAAGTTTTGGCCGTCTAGGCTAAGCGAATAGGGACCTTGTCCTCCTGATCCTGCGAGGTTGATTTGTCCATTGTTATTACCAAAACAATCGATATTACGCTTGGCAATCAGATTGCCAAATAGCCCCGTAGGCGAAACGATGGTATCGCTGATACTCGTCAAGCAGCCATTGCCGTCAAGAGCTTGTATCGTATATATCGTGGCACCTAGACCGCCAAATAGGCCTGAGTTTTGAAAGTTGAAGCCTCCATCAATGGAGTATTGGTAGGGCATCGTTCCGCCGCTGGCGAACGCTTGAATCTGTCCGTTGAGATTACCAAAGCAATCTACATTTTGGACATTGGTGAGACTGACATCAAGGGGACTAAGAGGCTGGTTGATTTGAAAAGTGGTGGTATCCGTACAGCCCTTTGCATCTAATACGATGCCAGTATAGTTACCCGGCTCTAGATTATTGATGTCGATGGGAGATTGGTTTTGGGTACCGTTCCCGACGGGAACGCCAAAAGCATCTTGCCAAGTGAAAGTATAGGGAGCATTGCCTATCACGGCTAGACTGGCGCTACCATTGTCATTGCCAAAACAGTCGATATCCTCAGTACTCAAACTGAGTTGAAAATCATTGACGATGACAGCAGTATTGGCGCTATTGACACAACCAAAGGTATCGGTGAGCGTCAAAGTGAGGTTTAGCGTCCCGGAAACGCTTGGCGTAAATAAAGGTTGTAGCAAGTTGGGATCGCTCAATAAGCCGCTAGGATTCCAAGTATAAAGGCCAGGGACATTGTTTGGATCACCAATAGTGATAGACTCATAGATACAGATTTCTGAAGTAGGGCCAGCATTGACAATCGGTAAGGGGCGCGGATTGACCGTAAAGGTATCGGCGGCTTGACAACCATTTTGATCCGTCCCCAACACTCGATAAAGAGTAGTATCCAAGGGTGCCACCATTTGATTGAGTCCTCCACCGATGATTTGATTGAGGTTGAGATCACCCCAAAGGTAGTTGATGGCACCACTAGCGGTAAGCTGGACGTTTTCCCCTAAGCATGCGGTAGTATCGGGCCGAGCCACCACATTGGGTAATGGTAGCGCATCGACGACGATCGTATCGACCCAAGTCGCGCATTCGGTAGTGATCACCCAGTATAGACCGGGCTGAGTGACGGTAAGCGTACCGTTGGTAGAACCATCATTCCAGAGGTAAGAGGTGATGGGAAGGTTGCTATTGAGTAAGCTAGATTCGATGACAAGGCTCTCACCAGTACAAAAACTAGCAGTAAGATTGGGCAAGTCGTTCAGCACAGCTGTAATCGTAAGGGAAGCAGAATCTGGTAAAGGAGCCGTATAAGGATCATCTGAGAGTACAGAATCCCCCAATGCGGGTGGCAATCCTCTTAAAATTGCTTGACTAGTCAGAGTGCCGCTGCCCTGTGGCTCGATGATAACCGTAAATAACATCGTATCTACCCCTACTGGTATCGTGACATTGGGGATGGAAAGAAGATTGCTAGCAGGCCCACTTAGGATCGTTCCTTGAAAAGGATTGAATATAATTTGATCGATCAAAAGGCCCGGAGCGAGTTGTAGTTCGAGATCAAGTCCGGTCTTATCTCCCCCAGAGTTATTGGCGATTTCAACATAATAAAGGACCGTATCACAAGGCTCAGCCGCATTGGGAGCTACCCAATGGTTCATCTCGATGGTAAAAGGACAAGAACAGCCATCGTTTTGATTGGCACTAGGACCGGTAGAAACGACAGTCATCGTACCGGTACTTTTGTTGATGTCGTAGAAGGTATTTTGACTAGCACCTCCATTAGGACGACCATAACCATGGAGTTCGCCGAAGGCATCGAAATAAAGAGCCCCAAATATATCAGCCAACTGTCCTGCGGGGAAGCTTTGATCGTCAATGATTCCGCTTGCGATATCAATCGTAGTCAGACGCTCATCATTACCGTCATAGCCAAATATGACACCCGTCAAAGGATCGATGGTCATATCAGCCATAAAAACATCAGAATTGCCACCTGAAATCATGCTTAAAAAAGTAAGCGAAGCTCCATAAGTACCACTCGCGAGGTCGATAGTATACAACACATTGCTTGTGTTACCATTGCCTTGATTACTACTGCCCAATACAATCAAAGCGCTACCATCTGGCATCACATCGCCCGCGACATAGCGATAAGCCGTACTGAGATTTAAATTAGCAACATTAAAAGCCTGTCCGTCGGAGCCGACACGGTATAGCGTACTCCCATCGGGCTCCACTCCATAGATGAAATTATCAGTCACTCGATAGCCCATCCCATTGACGACCGCCCCAGAATTATTGCCAGGAGAGAAGCCATTAAAGGTCAGTAATCCCGTAATAGGATTACTCTGCACTCGATAAAAACCCGTCGTATTGCCACTGGAGCCTAAAGAGAGGAAGAAATCTCCATCACAGACAAAGGGGATTTGAGCCATAGGAGATAGGTAGCTCAAGCAAAAGCCAGCTAGTAGTAGTAAGGTGCGCATATGTATCAGACTATTCGAATGCTAGTTTGATTCCTAAATACAGAAAAAGTTTAATCCCTAAGTTCGCTTTGCCTAACTTTAAGTTAAATGAAAGTTCAAAATATTTGAAAGCGAACACACTTCCCCTCCGGACACATTGGGGATACGGATTTGGCGATCTAGGACAAAATCTGGTTTTTCAGACTATCGCCATCTTTTTGTTGCCCTATTTTACCGATGTTATGGGCCTCAGTCCAGCATTGGCGGGGCTTATTTTTTTGATTGCACGTCCTTTTGATGGCATCACCGATCCACTGATGGGGTATTTGGCACAGCGCCATCGATCCCGTTGGGGAACGTATCGTCCATTTTTACTGTATGCTGCGATTCCAGGAGCCCTTTGCTTCATGGCGTTATTTTCAGCCCCGAGCCTATCACCCAATGGCGCATTTATCTATGCTTTGGGGATGTATCTGCTCTTCAGCATCTTTTTCACGGCTTTCAATATCCCTTACGCTGCGCTAACGGCAGTGATGACAGAGGATTATCATGAACGCAGCAAGCTCACTGGTTTTCGGATGACCTTTGCCTTGATTGGTGGGATTATTGCTGGCTATGCGACGCCTTATCTACTCAATTTACCGGCTGGCTACCAAGGCATGGCAGGGATCTATAGTGGAGTGTTGATTTTTTGCTTGCTGGTAGCATTTTTCTCTGTCAGAGAACGCCCAGTCCCTGCTGCGGCTGTCCAATATAGCCTGAGAGATACTATTCAAATGCTAAGGCTTAATCGCCCATTTTGGCTAATCACTTTAACCTTTGCATGCTGCTTTGCTTCTGCGCTCGCTTTTTCGGGCATGATACAGTATTATTTCACCTACTATGTGGGAGACGCTGCAGGCATGGGCTTAGCTCTGCTTTTCTTTTCTGGAGCGACGGCCATCTCGATCCCCTTTTGGACTTGGCTATCGACTAAGTATAGCAAGAGGATCGCTTTGATGATTGGGCTTTGCATCTCGATCCTAGCTTATGTGCTCTTATATGGATTAGAAGCAGATCAAGAAGTGGCTTTATTGGCGCTACTCACCTTACACGGCGTCGGAAATGGTGCTGCAGCCTTTGCGAGTTGGGCCATGCCCGCAGATACCATCGAATACGGAGAGTGGCGTACTGGCGTTCGCGCAGCGGGCATGACCTTCGGGATTTATGGGGTTTTCCTCAAAACAGGCATGGCTATCGGTAGCAGCCTGATCGGTTTAGGCTTGAGTTATGTCGGCTATATCGCACTCACAGAGCAAAGTCAAGAAACATTGACGGGCATTCGTGCCTTGATGACGCTACTACCCGCACTGTTTTTACTGATCGCATTGATCACAATCGCCACCTATCGACTGAGTCCTCAGAAACACGCCGAGATTCGAGCAGAATTGAAGAGTCGGTAGTCGGAAGCTCAAAAAATGCTCCCGATCTTCCTGACTTTATTCTTCCTAACTACTTCTTCATCTCCTTCACCTTGACATAACCCATGCCGAGATTGGTATCACCAGTGATGGTGGCACGAATACGAGCGGGCAGTAATGATTCGTTGACGAGGACTGTGGTAGTTTGACCTGGGATTTTGAAAATTTGGGTTTCGCCGGGCTTCACTTCGCCTTGGGCCACCATTTCTTCATCAGGTCCGACGGTAAATATCTTGACAGTTTGTACACCACGGTTTTCGGCTTTGACTTTGTATTTGCCTTGGTTTCCGCCGCCTAATTCGAAGGCTTGCTTGGCTGGGATAGTGAGATTGGACTTGATTTGTCCCATCGCCATAAGGCTCAAACTGATAAAAGCGAGCAGCACAATAGGACCAAATGATTGAACAACAACTTTGAAAGACTTAAGCATAGTTTTGAGATTTTGGGACAAGTAGTAGCATTTTGAAGCTCCTATCGCCTCATATTACCATTTGAGTCCTTATTTTGTTCATCTTAAGCTATGCAGCAATCACTTGATCTAATCCGTCTTTTAAGGGTAACCGCTTAAACGCCTATGTATCGCAACCGCCTGTTTTTGATTATCCTGTCTTTCTTTTTGAGCGTCCCGCTAACGCTATCATCTCAAATCTTCATGAGCGGGTCCGTACTAGATCTGCTCGATAAGCAAAAAATCCCCAATGCTGAGATCAAATTACTCGGGCAGGGGATAGAGTTACAAAGCAATACCTTTGGCGATTTTCTGATCCAGTTAGACCATGCCAATCCGCAGCCCGATAACGAACTGCCCTTTCGCTTTTTTCACAATGTCGTGCTTTGGGATGATGCCCTTAATCTCAGCTTCCAAATCAATAGTCTCGATGGCAGAACTGTCTTAGCGGACCAAAGTAGCGCCGGACGATATTTACTACCACAATTAGTCTACGGACTATATATCCTAAGCATTGAAGTCAATGAAGAGCGTTACGCTTTCAAACTATTTTCAGATGGGATACAGACTTTCATCGCCGAAGCATCCGGCCGCAAACTCCGCCATCAAAAAAGTGGGTCTCAGCTTCCATTAGACACTCTGCAAATCACCGCAAAAGGCTATTTCCCACGCCAGATACCCCTCTATCCTCAGGATACGGTAATTCGTATCCAAATGCTCAAAGGCGACTATGACAACCTTCATTTCCTCAACGAATTGATTGATCCACTCGCCTACGAGATACTAAGCAGTTCTCCGGCTAGGAGGAATATCGGAGGTATTAACACCGTAAAAGTAATTTATAATAGCGAAGATGGCTTGGAGTAAGATATTAATACC
>JBGCFA010000027.1:0-3209 GCA_045106675.1 Bacteroidia bacterium | reverse complement strand
TATTGAGTTTGCGTTCAACCGTTTCCATCTTGATCCGAATCGAATTAGGGTGCAGGGCCGAAGCATTGCTGACAGCTTTCATTTTAAACTCCAATCCTTGCTGCTCAGCATTTTCATAAGCCTCTCGGATACGTTCGTCATGAGGCATCATATCCATCAGGCCAGCTAAGATCGCTCGGTCGCTACCGTGCCCTTCATAAGTCCTTGCGAATGAGTTGTAAAAAGTAATCGAAAGTTTATCCGGTAGGCTGCCTAATAGATGGCGTGCGATGCGACCAATCCGAGCCACCCCAGCAGTATGTGAACTAGATGGGCCAATCATCACAGGACCAATCATATCAAATATGCTACTTCTTTTTGCCATAGGGGGGGAGATTTTTGGATTTTACATTGCGCCATCAATTAGCAAATTATTAAGTATGAAAACACTTATTCGGCTGTATTTATTAGCAAGTCTTCTCATTTTCGCCTCGGCGAACGCTCAGGCTCAAGATCCGTTTTATTCACAATTTCTTGCCAATCGTCTTAGCTTCAATCCGGCTTTGGCAGGGAGTCAAGGAACAGCAAATCTTATAACTCAATATCGAGCACAATCGGCGAGAACCCCCGGCTATTATACTAAATTGGGGATTGCTTATGATCAACCCCTTGCTCAAGGTTGGGCTGTGGGCATCAACACTCAATATGATTTTGCGGGTGTAGGTTATACCGCCTCCAACCATCATTTGCATATTGCAAGGGAGCTTCAAATTGGGGCAAAACAATTTATCAGAGCAGGTTTGTCGGGCGGATTCAACCTCCGAACCCTTAATTACGATAAGCTCATATCTCCCAATCAGGTCGATCCTCAAACGGGCATGATCACCCCAACGCCAACTTCAGGCTACGAACATTTTACATTAGCGGATTTCAATGCTGGTTTGGTCTATTACAACAAATCATTCTTCCTTTCGGCGACTGCCAAACATATTCAAGGCAATACTTTTTCCGAAGTAAGCAAATTTTATCTCCCTACTTCTTTTGCTGCGATGACGGGCATTCGGATTCCGGTCGAATTGGGAAGCATGGGTTCCTTAGCGCTCACTCCTACGGCGCACTATCAACGTCATGGGCAATTTAACAATTTCTTCATGATGGGTCTTGCCCTCGAAATGAAAAAAATACAATTGATCACTTGGTTTCAACCAAAATCTAGTTGCAGCATTGGTATAGGTACGACATTAGGTCCTTTCCAATTGGCTTACCAAATTGATCGCTATCGTACTAATATCACCGTTATAACACCTCCTTCTCATGAGTTTAGTTTAAGCTATCGTTTTGGGGGCAAAGAAAAGAGGCAGCGTTCGGCAGTGCCGATGCCATTGTTTTGATCTCTAGGGGGAGTTTAGGTATTTTCGTTTGCACGACCTATTCAACGACTAACAGATATGAAAACACGATTCCGATTATGTTTATTGGTCAGTCTGTTTGTTTTCGCCTCGGCGAACGCTCAGGCCCAAGATCCATTTTATGGACAGATTTTTACCAATCGCTTGAATCTCAGTCCTGCATTGGCGGGGAGCACAGGCGCAGCCAATGTCATGGCCCAATATCGAGCACAATGGGTCAATATTCCCGGCTTTTATAGTCAAGTCGGAATTGCTTATGACCAAGCTTTGGGCAATGGTTGGAATTGGGGAGCAACACTTCATACAGATCATGCAGGAGAAATTTTGACTATGTCTTTGGCTCATTTGCATTTTGCAAAGGAGCTAAAGTTAGCAGAAAACCATCGTCTCAGACTTGGTTTTTCAGGCGGGATGCAATTTCGTACTATCGATTATTTAAGACTTCGTTTTCCTGATCAGATCAATCCTCGTACGGGCTTATCACATCCTACTCTTCCGTCGGGGCCCGACCACTTTGTACAAGCAGATTTCAACACTGGCCTAGTTTATTACAATCGCTATTTCTATTTCATAGGAACGCTCAAACATTTACAAGGCGATTGGTTGGAACGAGATCAGAGTCAAGTCATCAGAGAATTACCGCGCCTTTATTCGATCACGAGTGGCTTGCGCATACCGATCTTGTCAGACTTAGAAGGCCTAGGTGGCCTTAGTATCAACCCAGCAGTGCACTATCAGCGACAAGGTGCTTATGAATTTTATATGCTCGGACTATCCTTAGAAACAAAGTATCTCCAAATCATGAGTTGGTGGCAACCCAATGAACGTATTAGCGGTGGGGTTGGCACTACTCTTGGCCCTGTACAAATTGCTTATCAATATGATCGCTATTTGACTGATTTAGCTAATATCAGCGGGTCTTCGCATGAGTTAAGTCTAGCGTTCCGCTTGGGCGGTAAAAAAAAGAGAGAGCGTTCGGCAATGCCGATACCGAAGTTTTGAGGGGAATAACTTGCTTTGACTATTTTGTGCTGCTTTCCATTGACTAAATTTGCATTACTTTAGTCAGGCATATTTTGCCAATTATGTCTATATAGTCCTAGCAAGCTCAGCCTTACCGCTTCGCGGAACCTTTAATACCCGCCGCAGGTCCTTTGCACTGAGAAGCTTATTTACTTTTGAGCGATGCCATTTCTGCTTTGAGAAAGCTTGCCACAAGCTCACTCAGTTTTTTATATCCTTGCTTTGAATAATGCACGTCATCCGATCCTTTGCCAAATTGCTGGTGAATGGGTATGGATGGTGCATAGATGTCGTTGACAAGGATGGAGTGTTTTTGCATGATTTTTTTGGCGACATCATTATACTTGATGGCATCATCTGTATATCGCCCAGCTTCATTTTCGGGAACGTAGCTTGTGGTGACAAAAATGAGCTTGGCTTCTGTATTGCTTTTGAGGATACTGACAATCGAGTCAAGATTTGCGGCATATTGATCGAGCGTATAGGTGAGGGTTCCGTTTATCTTATCTCTATTGCCTTGAACTTTTGAATCGGGATGGCGATAACATAAGTCCCATAATCCCCAATTGAATTGAACGATGTCCCAATCTCCCTCAGCGAGCCACTCCTCTATTTTGGCTAAGCCTGTGCCTGTATGTTGGGCATTGCCCGGATTATGAATAACCACTGCTTGCTTGACTAGACTCTCCTTGACAAATGGGGTGTACCCAATCGAGATTGAATCACCAATGATGAGTATGCTAGGCTTCTTTTGATTACAACTTGATAATGAGAGGAGCAGTATGCTGATCATTAATA
>JBGCFA010000269.1:0-19766 GCA_045106675.1 Bacteroidia bacterium | reverse complement strand
TTTAAATTCGTAACGTGCTTTCCGATTTTGAATTACTGTAGTATTTCTGCCTTTATCCGCCATAGAACATATAATTACGCCTGCTCGTCTTGTAGGGTTGCAAGATAGGCATCAAATCGCGCTTTATTGATGATTTTTTGTCCAGTTTTACCCTTCGCGATTAAGCGTTCCGCGACGCGGGCCTCAAATACACACTCAATCGATCGACCAGTCACCTCTATCAAACTAGCAGTGATCGTTACTTGCTCTCCCAAAACTGCCGGAGCAAGATGTTCGATACTAATATGGGTACCAATCCCCTCTTCGCCTTCTTCCAACATCTCTAATACAAATAATCGGCCAGTCCACTCCGCATGTTTGCACAAATAGAAAGTGCTATACACCGGATGCACTGCCCCACTATCAAAGCGTGCAAACATTTCGGCATCTACGATGAGGCTAAAAACCTTCTGGGCACCAATCTGAAAAGGATTTTTCATTATTCAACCAATACGCGGATATTTTGGGCCGCACTTCCTCCTACCAATATGCGTTGTCCATCAATTTCTATTTGGCAAGATTGGTCGTAGGCAAGTTTTTCGATCACTTTGACTCTTTGGTGCAAAGCCAGACCGATCCGATCAAAATATTGCAAAAAATCAGGATCAGAATCGTTTACGCCGACTATCTCCACCCATTTGGGAGGATCTACCTCAGTGAGCAGTTGGGTATCACGCTTGACAATTTCGCCTTGGGCATTGGGGATGGGATCACCATGTGGGTCGAAACGAGGATAGCTTAAAAATTCATCGATACGACTGATCAATTCTGGTGAATCGACATGCTCTAATTGCTCGGCCACTTCGTGCACATTGTCCCAAGTAAAGCCCAGCGTTTCTACCAAAAACAGCTCCCAAAGCCTATGCTTCCGTAAAACCTGCAAAGCGATTTTGCGACCAGCATCGGTTAGTTTTACGCCTTTATAGCTTTCATGAGTAAGCATTTTGTCAGCCTGCAACTTTTTCACCATATCCGTAACGGAAGCAGGACTCGTCCCCAAATGCTTGGCAATAGTATTGTTGGAGACGTTTTCTCCATCTCCCGAATAATGGAGGATCGTCTTTAAATAATTTTCCTTCGTCTCGCTCTGTCGCTTCATGTGGCTAAATTCGGAATTATCAGTCACAAAAAAAACGTTCGTTCATTCAACCTACACGTCTGTTCATCAGTCATTGGAAATGAGTGAGAATTGTAAGACTTTGACTTAATAAGAAAAAATGTTCCCGGTAGGGAAAGATAAGTCTTAGGTTTACGTTTTATGAGTAACTTAAGTATTAGCACATAGAGCCACAAAGCTGCAAACCGATGAAACTACCCTATACGCTACTGACAGTATCCCTACTCGCACTTATTGGTATCCTTCTCTGGCAAACCTCTACCGCCGATTCACCTAATGTGGCGGCTCAAGTATATACTCCTCAAGCAGGGAACTCAGATTTACGATTTATCCAAAATAAAGGCCAATGGGCTGATGCAGTTGAGTATAAAGTAAGACTCAATGGAGGTAGTATTTTTCTTGAAGACAATGGACTTACCTATCTGTTTCACAGAACGCCTACTGGACCGGGGCATGGCCAAGGCCATACCAAAGCATTTGGAGGTTTAGAAAAAGTTCGTTCGCATGCTTTGCAAGTACGCTTTCCCGGAGCCAATCCCCAACCAACTATCATTAGCGGATTGCCTTATCCGACTTATCACAATTATTTCTTAGGCAATGATTCAAGCAAATGGGCGGGAGGAGTTCCACTTTATGGGCTCATCACTTATGATGAACTCTATCAAGGGGTAGACTTAAGGTTGTACGGTTATGGCGATGCCTTGAAATACGACTTTATCGTTGCGCCCGGCGCAAATCCCGACAACATCAAGTTAGAATATCGTGGAGCAGATAAAATCAGACTTAAGCAGGGCAATCTAGAAGTAACTACCACAGTGAGGAGCTTTACCGAGGACAAGCCTTATGTTTATCAAATCATTGATGAGCAAAAAGTTGTTGTTGCGTGTGAATACCGTCTAAAGGGCAATGTATTGAGCTATCACTTTCCCAATGGCTATGATACGAGCGAGGAATTGGTGATTGACCCAACTTTGATTTTCTCGAGCTATTCGGGTTCTCAGGCTGACAACTGGGGCTTTACTGCCACTTATGATGACGATGGCAACGCCTATGCAGGTGGAATCGAATGGGTTTCCGGTGATGGTTATCCTACTACGCCCGGTGCTTATCAGTCAAATACCAATGGAGGTGAACGTGAAGTAACGATTTCAAAATTTGATCCGACGGGTGCTCAATTGTTATATGCCACTTATCTAGGTGGTTTAGAAGCAGATCAACCCCATAGTTTGATTGTCAATAATAATAAGCAGCTAATCATTATGGGTCGGACGGCTTCGCCGAACTTTCCGGTTGTTGGCGGCTCATTTGATACCGGCTTCAATGGTAGTAATGATATTTTTGTTTCCCTCCTCAGCGAAGATGGGACAAGTCTTTTGGCCTCAACCTTCTTAGGTGGTTCTGGTGATGATGGAGTCAACGAAGATGCGAGCTTCAATCAAGGCACCACGACCAAATTCAATTACGGAGATGATGCCCGTGGTGAGGTGATCGTCGATGATCAAAACAACATATACGTTACCGCCCCAACTAGATCCTCCAACTTCCCAGTCTCTCCCGGAGCTTTTCAAGGAGCTTATTCAGGTGGATTAGATGGTACGATCACAAAATTAAATGCCAATCTCAGCATCAGGATTTGGTCAACCTATTATGGAGGGAGCGCAGATGATGCTTCTTATACCCTAAAACTAGACGACCAAAACAATGTGTTCTTTGCGGGTGGATCTAATAGTACCAACCTACCCATGGCCGGAGGCGGTCTCAGCAATACCAATGCGGGAGGGCGCACAGATGGTTTTGTCGGCAAACTATCGAGCAATGGTGCGAATCTATTGGCGAGTACCTTTTTGGGGACACCTTTCTATGATCAAGTTTATCTTTTGGAGCTAGATGATGATTTCGAAGTATATGTAGCTGGACAAACGACCGGTAATTGGCCCATCGTTGATCCAGTAGCCGGCCCTGTCTATAGCAATAATAATTCGCGGCAGTTTATCTCCAAGCTCGATAACAATCTTACGAGCTTTATATTCTCTCCTAGCTTTGGCTCTACTGGTGCTACTTTTCCCAATATTTCTCCGACTGCTTTCTTGGTGGACCGCTGCGAAAACATCTACGTAACGGGTTGGGGAGGTGCAACCAATTACAATGGCACCACCTCTGGAATGCCATTGCAAGCGCCTTTTCAAAGTAGTACCGATGGGAATGACATCTATATGATCGTACTCAACAAAGACGCTCAGAGTCTATTGTTTAGTTCTTATTTAGGAGGCAATGGTCCATCTTCCGCCTTCACCGGCGAACACGTAGATGGAGGAACTTGTCGTTTTGACAAAGAAGGAATTATCTACCATGCAGTTTGTGCCCAATGTGGCAATCCAGGCGTGGCCTTTCCGACTACTCCAGGCGTTTATAGTCCTAACTCAGGCTACCCCAACAATTGTAATCTGGCCATCTTCAAAATGGATTTAGATCTCGCTGGAGTTGAAGCCGAGTTTATTACCAGAGATCAATTTGGCAATGTTGTCTCTCAATCTACAGGTTGTGCCCCCTTTACGGTCAACTTTGACAACCAAAGTGTTACCACCAATCCTGCCACTACGACTTATGAGTGGGACTTCGGCGTAGGAGGTGCAAGCTCTACCCTATCTAACCCAACCTTTACTTATCAAAATCCCGGCACTTATACAGTGCAGATGATTATAGAAGATTTGACCAGCTGTAATCAACGTGATACAGCCTATGGTTCCATTCTCGTATTTCCGCCTCCACTTGTTCAGGCTGGCCCTGATCAGACAGTGTGTGAAGGGGATACTGTGCTATTGACTTCCTTATTGACCGCAGAAGGCTATAGTTGGAGTCCATCAAACCTATTGCTCACTTCCGACACTTTGGCCAATCCAGTGGGAGTAGTATTTCAAACTACTACCTTCACTTTGACAGTTACCGATACCAATGGCTGTGAAGCTAGCGATCAAACCATCATCAATGTTGACAATACTTTTGCAGTAAACGCTGGACTAGATTCATTGATTTGTAGAGGGGGAAGCGTTAGCCTAGGCGCAACCTCTAATGGCGGGCTCAGTTATAATTGGTTTTCCAACGCCAATGTCACCATCAACAATGCCAATACGCAAACCCCTTCAGCTAGTAATATCGATACTACCACAGTCTTTTATGTCCTCTCCGAGAACGCTTTGGGCTGTGAAGCGATAGACTCAGTTACGATCACAGTATTTGAAGTATTTACGCTAGAAGACACCTTTGTCTGCGACGGTGGAAGTGTACTATTGAGTTCGCAAGGGGGAGCTAGTTTTGTTTGGACGCCTAATGATGGCAGTCTAGATGACCCTACGATCTCCTCTCCGACTGCTAGCCCTTTGACGACCACAACCTACTCTGTAACAGCCACGAGTGCAGAGGGCTGCATCAGTACCAAAAGTGTAGAGGTGGCTGTACGGGACAATCCTGTAGCCCAAATCGCTAATGTAGACCCAATTTGTTTCGGCGACAATACTCAATTTCAAGCCAGTGGTGGTGTGAGTTATCTTTGGGATCCACTCAATGATCTCGACAATCCAAATGTAGCTGATCCAATCGCGAACCCGCTCCAAACCACTACATATACTGTCACCGTAACGGATAATTTTGGCTGTACAGACGATGCAAGCATTTCTCTGATCGTCAATCCTTTACCGGATATTATGGCAATGGCAGATGCCGATACCATTTGTGGGGGTGAGCAAGTTCAACTCTTTGCTACTGGGGCATTGACCTATTCGTGGAATCTACCCGCTCAACTATCCAATCCCAATATCGCTGATCCGATTGCTTCACCTCTGACCCTAAATACGACCTACCTCGTTACTGGAACAGACATCAATGGTTGTAGCAATACCGCAGATGTAGAAATCGTACTTACCGAGCGTCCTGTAACTGTCATCACTGGAGACAACTTCCTCTGTATTGGAGGCGAAATAGAACTTACCGCTTCAGGTGGTGATTATCATATTTGGAGTACGGGCGATACCGCTGACATGATCAGTCTTACTCCGACCAATACCATTACTCTCCAGGCGACGGCCTATACGGGTGCTTGCGCAGGCAATACTGAATCCATCACGATAGATGTCCGTTTTGAATTTCCCGAAGCCGATTTCACGGTAGATCCAGAAATGGGCTGGGCGCCTCAAACCGCGCAGTTTACCAACTTATCTAGCGGAGCGAGTTCATTTGTCTGGGACTTTGGCTGGGGGCAAGGGAGCACCGAACGAGATCCTAGTCATATTTATCCATCAGCAGGAGAATATCAGATTAGACTCATCGCTTTCTCGGAGCAACTATGTCCTGATACTGCTTATGCCACGATATTGATCGAAAACGTTACTCTCCACGTGCCATCTGGTTTTACACCTAACGGAGATGACCATAACGAATACTTCATCGTTGGCTACTATGGCATTCGTACTCTCAATGTTGAAATTTACAGTCGATGGGGCATGAAGATTTACGAATCCAATAATCCAGATTTTCAATGGGATGGGACTTACAATGGTGAACCCGTTCCCGAAGGAGTTTATGTGTACAAAATTACCGGGATTGGCGAAAACAATCTAACTTATGGTAAGAATGGCACCGTCACCTTGATCCGTTAATTTTATGCGTTTTTATCAATTATTGCTCCTTTGCAGTCTACCGTTTTTGGTAGCTTGCCCAGATCCTAACACCATAGTAGAAAGCAATTGGCCGCCCGTATTGGAGGGTTGGGACATTGCCGAACTAGGAACTCTGCCTGCTGGAATTCAAAACGAAATCAATTTTTTCAATATTGACGACGGGATTGTATTTGGGGCAGGGATTTGGTTTAGTGATGATGGTGGCCGCAATTGGACGGAGCGTTCGCCGCAGGCAGATATCAAGGTAGACGCCATCTCTTTTCAGACATATCAAAGAGGCATCATCAGCTTCCATACGGGCGATGGGAGCAGTACTCCGTACGATATATATATCGCTCAAACAGAAGATGCAGGTCTCAATTGGAGTGTGGGATTGGTGCTAGATTTTAGTGCCCCAGTCAACGATTTACATTTCACAGATGATTTTGAAGGTCTAGCCATTGTTCCCGGTTTACCCAATCGATTGTATCGAACCCTTGATTCCGGTGCAAGCTGGGATAGCATAGAAAATGTGGAGCCTAAAACTTCAGCCTTCACGGACCGTGCCAATAACCAAAGCATACAGTTTTTAGATGATCAAATCGGATTTCTCTTAGCCGCAGATGGTGGTAGCTGGTACAAAACACAGGACGCCGGAGAGACATGGACCCAAGAGTTTTTCGATCCATTTGCAGTACGAGCTTATCAGTTATTGAGTGAAGACAGTGTTTACTTTCTCGCTGAGCGCTTATACTTTAGCGCAGACGGCGGCAGTAGTTTTGAGCTGGTTTCACAGGACATCTTCGATAGCTTCACGGCCTTGCCGAACGCTTCTATCATGGCGATGCGCTTCAAAAGAATTGATGCGACTAATCCTGCACAATCCCTCAATTTTTATACATTGAGTTATCATGAAGCAGGAAGCAGTGATTGGCTCGAAAGCCAAGAAGTAGTAAACTACTTTTTTGAAGCATTTGTCAACACTGGTCCTAGCCAAATATTGGGCTTGGCCTTGGATCAACAAACGGCTGAGCGAACACTCTACCGTTTGCAAAAATAAATGCGCTACTCAAGACTACTACTCCTACTAATTCCTCTTTTTTTTGCTTGCCAGCCTAGTCCCCCGGACTGGATGAATGAGCAGGTATTTGCCAGAAATAAACTATCTCCCAGAGCTCATTTCTGGGCTTATGAGAGTTTGGCATTAGCCCAAAATGTCCAGCCAGAAGCTTCTGACTACATTCAATTGCTCAATGGAGATTGGCAATTCAAATTGGTGCGCAAACCCGCGGATACTATTGCCTCATTCCATCAACCAAACTTTGAAGCGACATGGGAGACTATCCCCGTCCCCGCAAATTGGGAGCTACAGGGCCATGATGTCCCGCATTATCTGGATGAAGAATATCCCTTCCCTGCAAATCCTCCCTTTATCCCAGAAGATTATAATCCAGTAGGCTCATATCGACACAGTTTTAGCGTTCCGCAAAGCTGGAAAGACAGAGAGATCATCCTAAAGTTTGGAGCCGTAAAATCAGCCTTCTATCTCTGGCTCAATGGCAAGAAAGTAGCTTATAGCCAAGGTTCAAAACTACCTGCAGAGTTCAATATCACAGATTATGTGCAGCAAGGCGAAAATCTTCTCGCGCTACAAGTATTTCGTTGGAGCGATGGCAGCTATCTCGAAGGGCAGGATTTTTGGCGTATCAGTGGCATCGAGCGAGATGTCTATCTTTATGCTGTACCCAAAGTTTCGATTTGGGACTATAGCATCAATGCTGATTGGGATCCCCTTATGCAAAAGGCTACAGTTGCGCCCCAAATCATTTTGGAGAACTTCGACAATGAAGTTGCCGATTCATATGAAATCGAATTTCGCATCGCCCATGCTGACAGCAACTTCCTGACCTATAAACATCAATTACTCAAATCATCAGGGATTGAAGCCAGCCTTAAATATGATTTAGGAGAGATGGAGGTAAGCATGATAAAACCTTGGTCAGCCGAAGTCCCTCAATTATACAACTGCATTATCTTGCTCAAAAATAGCGAGGGAAGCGTTCTGCAAGGCATCACCCAAAAGATCGGCTTTCGCAGAGTCCAGATCGAAGGCGGCCAACTCAAAGTCAATGGACAAGTGATACGGATCAAAGGCGTCAATCGCCATGAGCATGATCCCGTCAATGGACATGTGGTCGATGAAGCCTCTATGATCCGAGATATTGAGCTAATGAAGCAATTCAATATCAATGCAGTGCGTACGGCTCATTATCCCAATGATAGTCGTTGGTACGAACTCTGTGATCAATATGGCCTCTATGTCGTGGATGAAGCCAATATCGAATCTCATGGCTTGGAAATTGACAATCCTGCCGTAACGCTCGGCAATCGCCCCAATTGGGAAGCGGCTCATATGGATCGACTCAAACGGATGGTTGAACGAGACAAAAACTATCCTTCGATTATCACTTGGTCCTTGGGCAATGAAGCAGGCTTTGGTGTCAATTTCGAGGCACTATACACTTGGCTCAAAGCGCGCGATCCGAGTCGCCCTATCCAGTATGAGATGGCCCAAAACACATCCTTCACAGACATTCAAGCGCCCATGTATCACTATCCAGACCGTATAGCTGTATATGGTGATACCGCTACCCAAAAACCGCTTATTCTCTGTGAATACGTCCACGCCATGGGCAATAGTGTGGGCAATTTTCAGGATTATTGGGATACCATCAACAAATACCCTTTGCTACAAGGTGGCTTTATTTGGGATTGGGTAGATCAGGGGCTTTTGGCGCATACAGAAGCGGGAGAAGCATATTGGGCTTATGGAGGAGATTTTGATCATGGCTCAGTTGAAAACGATTCTAACTTTTGCATCAATGGCTTGGTGGCTGCCGATCGCTCTTTGCATCCTCATATCCATGAAGTCAAAAAAGTCTATCAGCCAGTACAATTTCGCTTGGAGCAAAGTCCAAGTTTTGGCAAAGCGCTTAATATTCCAACGATAAGCATCGAAAATCAATATGACTTTCTAGACCTTAGTGCTCTAGAATTGTATTGGGCGGTTTCATCTCAAGGCGAAATCATAGCGCAAGGGAATATGCCAGCGCCCACAATTGAACCCCATAAGCAACAGCAAGTTCAGCTTCCGATAAAACCCATCAAGGCCAAAAATCGTCAAGAATATTTTTTGAAAGTTTGGGTCAAAAAAAGAGGCAGCGCCTATCAAGATCGCATCATTGCTGAGGAGCAATTCCCAATTTTGCCTCCAGCCCAAAAAATCATCACTCTCAATGGACCTTTGAAGCATTTTAGCTTAGGAGGATTTACAGAATCTAAAACGGATTCATCCATAACATATAAGGGGGGAGATTTTGAGGCTAAATTTTCGACACAATCTGGCCTGCTGACAGATTATCAATATGGAGGTAGAGATTATCTACAAACGCCTTTACGACCTGATTTCTGGCGTGCTCCTACCGACAATGATTTGGGCTATGCGATGCCTGTAAAGATGGGATACTGGCACTTTGTCCATGAAAACTTAAAGCTTAGCGATTTCAGTTCCGAAAAAGTCAATAACAGCCAATATCAATTAAGCACTCAATACGCCTTGCCAGACAAAGGAGGAGAATTGCGTATCATCTATGATATATTTACCGATGGTTGGATCAAAGTTTCCTTTAGCCTAGCGGCGAACGCTCAACTCCCTCAACCGCCTCGTGTGGGGATGCAAACCGCATTATTGAAAGGTTTCAATGACTTTAGTTGGTTTGGTCGCGGCCCACATGAGAGTTATTGGGATCGCAAGACTTCGGCCTTCGTCGATCTTTATAGCGGGAGTGTAAGCGATCAATATCACCCCTACCCTCGCCCGCAAGAATTTGGTAATAAAACAGACGTACGCTGGTTTATGCTCTCAGACCAGGCAAATAATCACTTATTTGTTGGAGGAGAAGGCTTGCTCAATACAAGGGTGATGCACTTTCAAAACCAAGACATTGATGTCTATGGCAATGGTAAGCCCAATTGGCATCCAACGGACATTAAGCCGAGACCGCTTACTACCCTCAATATTGATCATCAACAGATGGGAGTTGGCGGAGACAATAGTTGGCGAGCGATGCCTCATCCCGAATATCGCATCAGACTAGATCAAGGGCCGATTAATTATAGCTTTAGCTTCATAGGCTCAACAGATAAAGTCTTAAAGCCATTTTCTCTCTACAAAAACCTTCCATAATGTCCGCTTTTTGTCCAAATAAAGCCCTCGCTGAGCAGCTTCTTACTCAATATGGGTCTCCCCTTTATGTCTACGAAGCAGAGACGATGTTGGCACAGCTCCAATCATTTCGTGATGGTTTTGCGGGTTTACCGATTAAGGTTCATTATGCTGCCAAAGCCCTCACCAATCTTAATGTATTAGCGCTTTTTCAGCAAGCGGGTACCGGCCTTGACACCGTTTCACTCGCAGAGGTGGAAATGGGTTTGATGGTAGGTTTTGCCCCAAATGATATCGTATTCACGCCCAATTGCGTGGATTTTAGCGAAATAGAAATAGCGGTGGAGAAGGGAGTTCGTATCAATATCGAAAACCTTCCTAATCTAGCCGCCTTCGGCGAACGCTTTGGTGGGAATTATGCATGCTGCATCCGTCTACACCCAGATATACAGGCGACAGAGCAAAGCGAAAAAATTGCCGCTTGGCATCGTCAGTCAAAATTTGGCATCGCTCGTACTCAGATGGCGACAGTCCATGAACTAAAAGAAAAATATAACCTTCAGATAGAGGGAATTCATTTGCACTCTAGCTCCAAGATTATGAATCCGGAAGTCTTTAGGGAGGGCGTAAAAACGGTGATGGATCTAGCCTTAGCATTTCCCGACTTACGCTACCTTGATTTTGGAGGCGGTATCCGGGTCAATTATCAAGAGGAGGAAGCCCCGATCAATTTAGAGGCTCTTGGAGATGAGATGCGTCCTCTTTATGCCGACTTCGTGGAACGCTATGGTCGTGAATTAGAAATATGGTTTGAACCAGGTCGCTATCTAGTTGGTCCGGCAGGAGTATTGCTCAGTAAAGTTGCTTTACGTAAAAACAATGGACACATTGAAATTATTGGTTTAGACACAGGTTTCAATCATCTCATTCGTCCAATGATGTATGACGCCTATCATCAGATCGTCAATCTTTCTCGTTCGGCAGGGCCGGAGCAAAAATACAATGTGGTAGGGAACATCTGCGAAATAGACAACTTCGCCGTCCAGCGGACAATGCCTGAATGTAAAAGTGGAGACATTGTAGCGATCATGCATGCGGGTGCCTATGGATTTAGTATGGCCTCTCAATACAATAGCCGGTATCGCCCAGCAGAGGTCCTGATAGAACAGAATCAGTCTCGATTAATCCGAAAGCGAGACCGTTTCGAAAACTTGATAAATCAGCAAGTTTGGGACAAAAAAGCAGAAAATTCGATGTCAGAACATTCAGAATAAGCATTGGAAGCAACGCTTTTTTTGAGTATTTTTGCGGCTAATTCGATTGGAAATAGATACTGAGAACTAACGCTTATAGCGAAAATTCGCCCCAACTAATAAACGTGATGGCAGTGGAAATTAAAGATACCCCTCTTAGCACCACCTCTCTTTTTACCGCAGAAGATGCACTTGCCGATTATCGGATGGTGTATCAGAGTAGGCAAGCTAGCCTCATCGGTCGAAAGGAAGTGTTAACTGGAAAAGCTAAGTTTGGCATCTTCGGTGGTGGTAAAGAGCTACCACAAATTGCCATGGCGAAAGTCTTCCGCAACGGTGACATACGATCCGGATACTATCGCGATCAAACCTTCGCTTTTGCTTCGGGAATTGCTGACATCAAACAGTTTTTTGCTCAGCTATATGCCAATCCGAATTTAGAGTCTGAACCTCATTCTGGAGGAAGACAAATGAATAGCCATTTTGCTAGCCGTCATTTTGATGAAGATGGCAATTGGCTCAAGCTTACAGACATCCCCCAAAGCTCTGCTGATGGCTCTCCGACGGCCTCTCAGATGCCAAGACTGGTGGGTTTGGCTCAAGCTTCCAAAATATATAGATCTCAAGCTGCGGCAGATCCCGAGCAAAACTTCTCCCGCAATGGCGAAGAAATTGCTTTTGGCACCATCGGGAATGCCAGTTGTGCAGAAGGACACTTTTGGGAAACCCTCAATGCTGTTGGAGTACTACAGGCTCCGATGATCATCTCAATTTGGGATGATGAATACGGGATTTCAGTCTCGAACGAATTTCAACTCACCAGCGATCTCAGCGAGATGTTAGCTGGTTTTCAAAGGACAGACGAGCGTCGGGGATTTAACCTTTATCGCGTAAAAGGCTGGGATTATGAGGCCTTAGTTGATACTTATCAAAAAGCAGCTGCCATTGCTCGCCAAGATCATATTCCGGCGATCATACATGTCATAGAAGTAACTCAGCCACAAGGGCACTCTACTTCGGGTAGTCATGAGCGATACAAAAGTAAAGAGCGTCTCGACTGGGAGAAAGCGCATGATTGCTTGCTCAAAATGAGGGATTATATCCTTGAAAAGGAATATGCTAGCGAAGAACAATTGCTAGAGTGGGAAAAAGAGGATCGCAAGCTTATCAGACGCCTCAAAAACGAAGCCTGGCAGGAATTTCAAACGCCGATCAAGCAAAAAGTACAGGAGTTACTCAATATGCTCTCTGATGTTGCGGCAGTTTCTCCTAAGAAAGAAAAGCTTGAGGCGATTAGCCTGCAACTGAGAAAAACACTAGAACCCGCTCGCCGAGATGCGATGCTGGCTGCCCATAAAGCATTGTTTGTGCTACGTGACGAGTCTCACCCTCATATAGATAAACTACGCCAATGGCGCAGAGACATATTTGCAGAAGGAGTAGAAGTATTTAGTTCTACTCTCTATAACGAAACGGTAAAATCTCCGCGCCATATCATCGAAACGCTGGCGGAGTATCCTGCAGAACCACAACAAAAAAGTGGATTTGAGCTACTCAATGATGCCTTTGATCATATATTTAAGACCAATCCAAAAGTGGTAGCGTTCGGCGAAGACGTAGGTAAGCTAGGAGATGTAAATCAAGGTCTTGCTGGTCTACAAGCCAAATATGGCGCTGATCGCATCATGGATACAGGGATACGCGAGGCGACTATCATAGGCCAAGCGATTGGATTAGCACAGCGAGGTTTGAGACCGATCGCCGAGATACAATATCTCGACTATCTGCTTTATGGCTTACAGACTTTGTCTGACGACTTGGCTACCCTCCATTATCGTACCAGAGGCGGACAATCTGCTCCAGCGATCATCCGTACTCGAGGACACCGCTTAGAAGGTATTTGGCATGCGGGATCGCCCCTAGGGATGATGATACATGCTTTGAGAGGTATCCATATTGCCGTGCCAAGGAACATGACCCAAGCCGTTGGCTTTTATCATACCTTACTCCAAGGCAATGATCCAGCGATCATAATCGAAGTTCTCAATGGTTACCGCCTAAAAGAACCCGTTCCGTCTAATCTTCATGATATCAGCATTCCCTTAGGAGTGCCAGAGGTTATCCGTGAAGGCGGTGATGTAAGTGTAGTGACTTATGGGGCTTGTTGCCGCATTGTTATGGAAGCAGCTGTTCAGTTGGCAGAATGCGGCATCGAGATTGAAGTAATCGACGTAAGGACTTTATTACCATTTGATACCCATGGCATGATTGGGCGTTCTTTGGAAAAGACCAACCGAATCTTATTTGTCGACGAAGACGTACCCGGAGGCGCGACAGGCTTCATGTTACAGCAGGTACTCGAAAGACAAGGAGGCTATTATCATTTAGATTCTGAGCCTAAAACCTTGACAGGAACCCACCATCGACCAGCTTATGGCGATGATGGTGATTATTGGTCAAAGCCTCAAGTTGAGAATGTATTCCAATCGGTTTACTCTCTCATGCATGAAGCTGATCCAGAAGAATTCCCTATGTTTTTCTAGCGGCGAATTTGCAATTTCCCTGTAAACAAGCGCTCTTCATCTTTGACTTGTACCAAATAGGTGCCAGGTGAGAAGGAGTTCAGTAATAGCTGAACGCTAAATCCGCTAAGTTGATCTTGGTAGATGATTCGGCCTTGCATATCCGAAACAGTGAGACTAGCACCCGGACGTAGCTGAGAATCCCAATCCA
The DNA here is from genome assembly GCA_045106675.1 of Bacteroidia bacterium. Taxonomy (GTDB): domain Bacteria; phylum Bacteroidota; class Bacteroidia; order J057; family J057; genus JBCAWW01. Next base: position 5,747 of record JBGCFA010000269.1, on the reverse strand, counting down.
GTCGCACTTGCTCCTGAGCAGGATTAGGATACATCTTGAGAGCTTTCGAACGAGGGTTCAAACTGATAGAGTTAGGTCCAAATACTCTCAATGAATCCTGAAAACGGATACTTGTAACAACTTCGTTATTGCCTAAGCTATCAATCCGATTGGTATTGATTTGCAATAAAGGCGCCCCATGCCCATTTCCAAGCCATTTGTACTCAGTCGTGGTGGGTATAGAAAAGCCAATGGCCAATGTATCAAAAGCAATAGAATCGTTACCGCTAATCTCCGACTTGATACGAATCGTATTGAAGGTTCCAAATGGAGTGCTCAGATCGCCCCAACCATCAACAGTATTGATACGCTTACGCTCTTGGCGAATAAAGAGCAGGTTTGGGACATTCAATTCTGCCACGGACATAGATGAATCCTGATCGCCATAACCAAGGGGAAAGAAATAAACCTTATCACTCGGATTATTGACAAATGCCAATGGAAGGCCGTTAAGCACACCACCAAAACCGAGATTTTCATAATTGACGGAGCCATTTTGATAAATCTGATAGCCTTCGCCTAGCGCAAAAGGACCGATCGAGTCTGGAGTTGGCAGGTATTGTACAAGATTGGCAGTTAAGGGTAACTGAAAACGAATGCCAAATGGAACATCACTGATAGAAATAAAAGTATCACGCGTCTGCGCAATAGCAGTCATATTGCTGTAATCCCAAGTAAATGCAGTACCAGTCTGTGTAAGATCTAAGCCTAAAAGTGTATCCGGAATGCTTTGATAATAGACACTGCTTGTACTTGGCATGTCTGAATCGGTAATCGTGATTTGTGCGACAAGTCCTAAATGGAGCAAGGAAATCAAGCACAACAAGATAAAGTTTCTCATGAATGATATTGGTTTGGTAAATAGCAAGTTACGGATTCTAACATTTGCAACAAACCTTTGCCTTGCATGAATTTTCTGCAATTTCCACCTCATTTCTCCAAAGATTTATCTAAATTGAACCCTGCTATTTAGTTTTTCACGAAGCCAAATAGCCAATTTGACTACACTACACACACCTAGAAAAATATGCGCTTAGTTGACGCGACGATACCCTTTAGGGTAATTTATTCCATTTACCATCATGAGTATTTGGGGCTCTTGCTTTCGGCTCATTATGTCCAATTATTGCCTAGTGGTATGCTCAGTCTGGTGCATCAAGGTGCCCATCCTGGAACGCTTCCCCAGTTTAGCGAAGGCTTGGGAGAACATGATGCTGATCTAATTAAAGAATTAGAGGAAATACGTCCCAAAGAATTGGTCAAACGCTTTGGAGGAGACCCCCGTAAGCCATTAGAGTTTTTTACAAAAAAGTTTGAAGGCGAAATCCAAAAACTGGCCAACAGCAAAATTCAAAAAACCATGGCTAGCGTTTTGCCTCGCTTATACGGCAAAGCGATCTACATCATGGGAAATGATGGCTATCCCTCTCCCGAGTCCGAAAAAGTAGAAATGCCAGAAGAGCGAGCTACTATTCGCTTTAAATTTCGCAAAAAGGAAGGTTTTATCCGTTATTATCCAACGGTATTTGCCCCTAATAAAAACGGAGAAGGGGAACAAGAACGCTTGGTACTCAAGGACTCAGACTCTTTGATCCTTTGCCATAAACCCGGATGGTTGGTTCACAACAAACGCCTCTTGCGTTTTGATCCAGATATAGATGGCAAAAAATTAAGGCCTTTTCTCAAAAAAGAGGCGCTATATATTCCAGAAACTAATGAGGAAGAGTTCTTCAAGAAATTCTTGATTCCCATGCTGGAAGAGAGATACCCTATTGAAGCTAAGGGCTTTGACATCGTTGAGATGGCGCCTCAACCACAGTTTACCCTGATGGTGAAGGAACATAATCAAGCTAGTTTTTCCTTTATCCCTCAAGTCAGCTATGATCGCTTTACTTTTCCGTTACGCGATGCGGGGACAGTCAAAACCTTTATGAATAAAGGGGAAGATGGCTTTAGCTTCTTTCGGATCAATCGCAACGCCAAAGTAGAGAAAGAAATCACTGGATTCTTAGAGAACCTAAGACCAAATCCACAAAGCCTCACTCCTTGGGAGCTGATAGATAAAGAAACCGGATTGAGCTGGTTATCTAATCATACGCAGGATGTTCAAGACATGGGCATTGAGATCCAACAAGAAGACAATGGCTATCAACTTCAGCTCGTTCGTCCAGAGCTACGACTAGACACCGAAGAAGACGGCGACTGGTTTGACATCAAAGCCGTTGTTAAGATTGGCGCTTTTGAAATCCCATTTGTCAAGTTCCGCAATCATATCCTCAAAGGGACAAGAGAATTTCATTTACCTGATGGTACCATAGCCATTTTACCGGAGGAATGGTTTTCAGACTATAGACACCTATTAGAAGTTTCCGAGATCCGGGAAGGTGATGATACATTAAGCATCAAAAAATACCAAGCTCCCTTACTCAACTTCCCATCTAAAATAGGGCCGGGTCGTAAGCAAATGCTTGAAGACCTTTCTAATCTAGATCGTATTCCCCTGATTGATCCTTCCAAAAAGCTAAAGGCGACTCTGCGTAATTATCAGCAAGAAGGTCTCAATTGGCTGCACTTCATGAAAGAGCATCATATGGGCGGCATTTTGGCCGACGATATGGGCTTGGGAAAAACTTTGCAAACCCTAAGTTTATTGCAAAAAGTTTATGAGGAGGAAGGCAATCCTAGTCTCATCGTATTGCCAACTTCATTGATCCACAATTGGCAAAATGAAGCGAAGAAATTTACGCCGAACCTCAGTGTTTATATTCACACAGGTATCAATCGTCCTAAAGATCCGAAGATTTTCTCCGACTATAATATCATCTTGACGACCTATGGTATCGTAAGGCAAGACATCAAACTCTTAAAAGCCTATCCATTTAAATTTGTGATCCTTGACGAGAGTCAAAATATTAAAAATCCAGATTCGAAGACTTCTAAAGCCGTCCGTAAATTAGTGGCTGAGTTTCGTCTATCCTTGACAGGAACTCCTATTGAAAATACGGTCATGGATATTTGGTCGCAGATGGCTTTTCTCAATCCAGGCCTTCTGGGTTCTGAGGCATTTTTCAAGAAGTTTTATGTAACTCCCATTGAAAAAGACAAAGATATTAAGCGTTCAGCAAAGCTGCGCAGAATCATATATCCCTTCATACTGAGGAGAAAAAAACAGCAAGTAGAAAAAGATCTCCCGCCACGTATCGAAAAGCTCCACTATTGCGAGATGACGGAGCGCCAAGAATCCATGTATCAAGAAACGCGTAGTCAGTATCGCAATTACTTGATGGAACTGATTACTCAAGGAGCTTGGAAAAAGAATAAACTCAATATCCTCACTGGGCTACAAAAACTGCGTCAAATAGCTATCCACCCGCAGATGCTCGAAAAGGAAGAATACGGCATAGAAGAATCCGGCAAATACCTAGAAGTCAAGCGATTACTCAAGCATGTGATTTCGAAAAAACGCTCAAAAGTTTTGATTTTCTCACAGTTTGTCAAAATGCTAACCATTCTCAAAGACGATTTGGACAAAGAAGGTATCACTTATAATTATTTGGACGGAAGCACCAAAAATCGCCAAGAACAAGTCGATACTTTTCAAAATGATCCCAATATTCAGGTCTTTTTGATTAGCCTCAAAGCTGGGGGTGTGGGCCTCAATCTTACTGCGGCAGATTATGTCTTTATTCTTGATCCTTGGTGGAATCCTGCGGTAGAAAATCAAGCCATTGACCGTTCGCATCGCATTGGTCAAAAACGTACGGTATTCTACTACAAATTCATCACCGAAGGAACCATCGAAGAAAAGATCCTCAATCTCCAACAGCGTAAAGCTCAACTTTCAGACGATATTATCAGCGTGGAAGAAGATATGTACAAATCACTAAGCGCTGGCGATTTGGAATCGTTACTGGTCTAAATTATGCGTTGGTGGTTCAAAGCAACGATACAAAAAGGCATCAGCATATTGCCGGGAGGGCGTACTTTACACCACTTTCTCCAGCGTAAGGTGTGGCGAAGTCTCAAGATAAGTGAACCCTTCCTCATTGACCGTCTGAGCCACGTCACTAAGCACCTTAATGCTTGGGAGAAGCATCATGCTAACAATCTACCGGATAAGGCTTTAGAATTGGGTACGGGTTGGTATCCAATCGTGCCCGTAGGATTGTTCCTCTCCGGTCTTGATCAGGTTTATACCGTCGATCAAAATCGATATTTTAACATGCCCTGCTTCGCAGAACTCATGACCTGGCTACAGGATTGGCATGAAGACGGTCTTCTGAAGAAACATTTACCAAGCCTAAAACACACGCGTTGGGAGCAACTCCTACGCACTTACCAGCAACATCAATCCAATTTCACCGCTTTATTAGAAGCACTCAATATCCAATATTGGGTGGGAGATGCTCGCACCCTACCCTATCCTGACGATCATTTTTCGCTCATACATTCCAATAATACCTTCGAGCATATTCCCCCTAAAACCTTATCAGCTTTGTTGGCGGAAATGAATCGAGTACTCAAAGTCAAGGGCTGTATGAGTCATTATATCGATATGGCGGATCATTATAGCTATGGCGACCCCAATTTGAGTCCTTTCCACTATCTCCGCTTCACGGAACGCCAATGGCATTGGATTGAAAATCGCTTCCAATCTCAAAATCGATTGAGAATCAATCAGTACGAGGACATATACGCAGAACTGGGCCTTGAGAACCAACGCCTAGAAGTAGAACTAGGAACGCCATCACAATTAGCCGCTGTCAAACTGGCATCCCCTTTTAAAGACTTTCCTGCGGAGAACCTTAGCGTTCTTTATGCGCAGCTTGTCAGTTACAAAAAATGAGGTTGGCATTAAATCTCTATTTTTTTGACGTGCCAAAGAGCAGATTCAGTTAGTGGGGCCCAAATATCCTTTAATGGATAAGGCACCCAAAACCAATCTGTTTCAATTGGTTCGGCAGTCTTTAGGTCAGCTCTATCGATCAACCACGCATCAGTAGTCAATAATTGAGTGCCCAAGCGGAAATGCATTCCTCGGGAATGATAGGCCACAAAGGCCATATCTCCATACAATAAGGCTTCTGCCTCTCGCCATTTCCCCTTATTTACTTGGTGAAAACGCATCAAGTATTGTTTGACAATGGCGTCAAAATAGGCTTTAGCAGGTTCCATGAAATCTCGTTACAAAGCTCGCAAAACGGATGACATTGAGTTAGGAAGCCGCTAATTTTTTAGAAAGCACAACAAGATAACGGTTTTTTGAAGGCTTTTCGTGGATTTTTGCTTCAGGATTGCGAAAAACACAAAAGGGTCTTCGCTTTCGCAAAGACCCTAGATATTCTGATAAAAAGAGGGTGGTTTTTTAGTCTAGCTTACTCTCCAACCCCTTGATTTTATCGTTCAGCAAAGCTGACCTCTCATCATACTTGGCAAGTGTCTCCCCTTCTTGTTTGAGGAAGCTATCAAAGTCAGTCATATGGCTATCAATATGAGCGATCAGGTCGGCAATGTATTCACTCAACCAACCATTGACTTTCTCTTCTAGTTGAAGACGGTTTTCTTTTACCGCCTGCTTTGCTTGCTTCATGATCTTGCGCCTTTTGATCGCGGCAGATACACCAGCGACTAAAAAGCCCAAAGTAGCCAACAGACCACCCGTTACATCAAAGACCACGCCTTGCGTAACGACGGCAATCACGGTTCCA
>JBGCFA010000268.1:0-11992 GCA_045106675.1 Bacteroidia bacterium | reverse complement strand
GTTCGCATCCTCGCTACCCCAGCTCGCAAAAACGGTCTCATATTGCTTGCCATCAACTTCTCGCGTTCCGCTGAAAGCGATAATCTCTGCCTCCCCAATCCGAAAAGGGAACTGAAACCAATAATTTTTGAAAAGCAGTTTTTGCGCATGTCGCTCATTTTCGACAAATATCTTAGTACTATCAGCACCCCAAGTATAGGTCTTCCCCCCTTCGATCCCCCAGAATTCGCCACGATTAGGACCGTTTAACAAGATCAAACTAGCATCATCTCCCGGCAAATATGAGGTCATTTCAAAGCTTTGAGGCACGGTATCCCAATGCGAGATTTTGAGTCTATCGTACCAATCCGTGCTTTGTACAAATCGAGCTGTTCGATATAATTCCCAATTATGTTTGCTGCCATAGGCATTTTCCATATCTGCTAGCATTTGCTGGCCTTTGGTATAGTCAGCCTCGCTGAACGCTTTGTCTCCTTGCTCCGCCAAGAGGTCTTTGGGACTCGTAAACCAATATACAAGACCCGCAACCAAGGTCACCAAAGTAGTCAAAAGCAATATTCTAGTGGTACTCATCTTAGTGCCCAATTTGTTCCAATATACTAGTTAAGCCCTACTTTAGAAGGCAAGAAATTGTTTTTCCGCCACCACCGACTGATTACTACTAATACACTAAGCAATAAGATCAACTGACTCAGCGGACTAAGCAAATCGCCCCATCGGCTATAAAAAGTCCTTTGATGAAAGATCGGCACATCGACCAACATGAGGTGATCTTGGTCGGCAAAAAAGTCATCCGTTCCGTGATAACGGCCAAAAGCATCTACTGCACTGGAGAGTCCATTGCTGACGGCTCGGACTTGTGAAAAACCGTTTTCAATCGCTCTGATATTACCCGCATGCGTGTGATAAGGTGAGATGGCATACCAATCTCCCGTCGGGACCAAAAGGATTTCGACTCCTTGTTGCCCCGCTTGACGGATCAGATCAGGAAAGTCTGTATCATAGCAAATCGCATAGGAGAGTCGCCCATAAGGTGTTGGGATCACCTCTAGTTTTCCGTCTCCCGGAACGCTGGGGTCCGCGCCTTCGACGGGCACATTTTTGTAATAGGTATCTAAAACCTTGCCCGAAGGAGCAATGACGAGAATTTTGTTTTCGACAAAGGGATGCTCTGGAAAGCTCAAATCGGGTAGTAAGCTGGCCAGTCCCAAAAAGAAGTACACCTCATGCTTACGCGCAAATGCTTGAGTCGCCTCGATAAAATACGCTTCCCGGTCTTTGGTAGTGGCAATTTCCGCTTCGGAGGTAAGGATGATTTTTGCGCCTTGGCGAACGCTCAACTCACTTTGCCGCAAGATATCTGAAAATTGTTGGCGGCTTTGTGCATGCACAATCTTGAATTGAGGTGCATTGGGATGGTCTTTGAATTTGAGCATGGCTTCTTGCCCAATTGTTTGTAAGTCCGGATCAGTTTGATTGAGGGTACGACTAAACTGTTTTTCTTGACCTGTTTGGGCTTTATACATGACCTCAAGCAAGGGATTAGTTTCGTAAGTGATCGTCGCTATGCGAACGCTTGCTGTCTTAGCAATTTGTTGCTGGCCCTGATATTGGCGCCAAGCCCCTCCAACAAAGAGCAAACTCCATGTCAGGACCAAAGCAATCGCCCCATTGCGATATCGCAAAGATTTGGTCTGGCGTTCCCAAAGGGAATATAGAATAGAGACCGTCAGATAGATGAGAAAACCTATCCCAAAGATCCCAATATAGGCTGTCCACTGCATCAAGGGACCGATACTGACCTGCGTATTGGCCATAAAACCCATCGCCCCGGTTGGGCCTTGACTCAAAACTAGGTTAAAGACCAAAGCGCAGGCAGGCAAAAAGAGTATCCCGAGCCATCGTGGTAAACGGGGCGCAATCCAAGCGTCGAGGGCAAAAGGCAATAGCGCAATCAAACTTAGAAAGATCGTCAGCAAGAAACGAGGCCCTTCGGGAAAAGGGATTACCCCTTTATTAGCGATGAAGGAAGTGATGACATAAGGCAAGAGCAAAATCAACAATGCTCGCCACCATTTTTGCTGACGGAAGAAATAAATACTAGCCACCGTGCCGATCCAAACCGAGATCGCCCAATTGAATTTGGGAGAACTAAAAAACACGCCAAATAGGATCAAGAGAATGGGCAGACCAAACTGTAAGAGATACTTTTTCATGAGACATCGATTTTGTGATTGATGTCTCAAATAGTCCTCATATTAGGCCAATAGCGTTCGGATACGTGAAGTCGAACCTTTTAAATCGGGATTGGAATGCTTTGATGCATGCCACTCGCATAAAAATAGATGAGTAAGATCAGAAAGCGTGAGAATAGCTTGAGGCTCATAGTAAATTCAAAAGGGCGCCTTTGAACCTTTAGATTTTTGGCCAATACCAATAAACCAGAAAATAGTAAACCAAAATTCAGGCTAAGCTTACTAATCGTAAGCATTTCGACTCCGTTTGGCCAATCCATTAATTGAAACAAATAGCCTATCAATATGATCGCAATCATCAATCCAGCAAAAATAGCAGCGATCACATCAAGCACTTTGTATTTTTCAGCTTTGAATAAGTAAAAACTGACACTCATATAGAGAAAGGCAGTCGTCATAAAACTGATGACTTTCAATTTATTGATGCCCAACATCAGTCCCATTACCATCAGAGTTAGCGGAATTCCTTCTACCAAGATCGCAGGCAGTCGAAATCTTTGGTAAGCCTTACTTTCAGCTTTTGTGCTCATGGAAATAAATATAAATCATTTAAACATAGACTCATATGGGTGCATTTCACGCTTTCGCGTTTAAGCGGCAGTTCTAATCAATTCCTTAAGCATGCATTCCCTTCCGCTTTTGAAAATGACCACGCCTTTGACGGGTTAGGGGGCTATATTTGGGACGCATCTTGCAATAAATGACAATAAACCTAAATTAAAAATCTCCTCAGAATGCCCGTAATACTTGTGGGGGACCCGTAGCCTTTAAAGGGGCGCTCTCCGGGCATGATCGAGAAATTGGGCAGTGAGAAAACCCATTTGAAGGGCTTGCGGCTAGTGTGAGCGGGGATGTTCTGCGAAGAAAAGGCTAGAAAATGCGCCCAATCGTTTTGATGCGTTTACCCTAGTAAAAAATAGCATCGCATAGTAAAATCAGTTGTTCTTGCGATATTGACTAGGTGTCATCTGGGTATACTTCTTGAAGGCAGTATTGAAGGACGATTTAGAATTGAAGCCACTTTCGTACATAATTTCGGTGACATTGCGTTCTTTGGCGGTGGTGCTGCGCAAACGCTTACAAGCATAATCGATTCGCTGCGAATTGATGAAGTCAAAAAAGCTTTGCTCAAAGCCTTGGTTGATCAGTTGTGAGAGCGTACGCGGCTCGGTGTCCAAGCGTTCGGCAAGGCCGGCCAAACTAAGATCAGGATCTAAAAAAGGGGCGTGGCTTGCCATAAAATGCATCAGGCTTTGCTTCTCTGGCTCACGATCTACGGCAATCATAGCTGAATCAGGCAATTCTGCTAAAAAAGCTAATGGCTGATGATCCATAAATTGTAGCACCAGACGCGTTGCAAAAAGCAGCACTGCGAGAAAAACCAAGATTTGGGCAAAGGTCAAAACGTGGGGGAAATAAAAACGCGCCGCGTTCTGCAAGGCAGCGATCAAGAGGACTAAGCTAAAACTACCGATCATCAGATATAACCAGCGGAGACTTTTGCCTTCAATGGTAGCATATTCGTTTTTGAGTAGCCTTTGGTAACGCTGTGTCAACCGCCAACTTTGCCATAAATACACCGATACATAACCAAAAAATACCAGCGTACCCAAGATTACCGGAACAGCCCCAGAGGTTTGAGAGGCTTCGATCACGTAGAGTTGACGTTCTGGTGTCAGGTTTTGAAAGCCAATTTGGGTAAGTAGTAACACCAATAGGCCTGGTAAAAAATGGAGCCAATCTCGATTTTTCCAAGCTTGCTGTGGATTGGTCAAAGAGCGAGTAAATAGATAAATCAATGGACCTTGTATCCAGATCAAGCTACTGCCCCAAAAGGCTAATCTCGGATAGCTCTGCAAAAAACCGCCGATCAATCCCATCGCCTCTAACAAAATGGCTACCCAACTGAGAAAAAAGCTCACCAAGAGATACCTAGCCATGAGGGGCCCGATCTTGCGCAGGAGCAAAAAGGCCGCTAAAAAGCCAAACAAAAAAGTATTGATGGAGATGAGGATTGTCAGCACAAGATCAATAAACAAAAAATATTATTGTGAATAATTGCCAATAGACACATATCCTCAGTTCAGAAAAATCAGTATTTTAGGTTTACATGAAAAACATACTACAATCAAAAATCATCATGCTGGGGTTGAGCTTGGGCTTGGCACTCAGTCTTAGCTGCAAGCAACCTATCTCCCAAGATGAGGCAGTATTACAATTGGAAGGGCCTTATTTTGGACTCGTGCCGACGGACACTCCTCAAATGCTTGCGCCGGGAATTATATCAACTGTCCTAACAGAGTATAATGGGACATTTTCGCCCGATGGGAATGCGTTTTTCTACACGAGCGAGGCCGCAGGCAAAGGCAATATCACCTATACCAAACTAGGTGCTGACAATACTTGGACCAAAGCTGAAATTGCTGATTTTTCGGGTAAATACTCTGAATATGATCCCCTCTTTTCGCCTGATGGCAATCGATTATACTTTAGTTCAGAGCGTCCAATGCCGCAGTCTGAGCAACGTACTACCAATATCTGGTTTGTCAATCGTACTGAAAGTGGATGGAGTGAGCCCAATCCTTTAGCCTTATCTGGTATGGGCGATTATTATAGTTCAATTACTCAAAATGGAGATATCTATTTCAATATTTGGAATACGGGCAAAATCCTCAAAGCCACTAAGACTGATTCTACTTATTTCACACAAGAATTGCCTGAGATCATCAATAGTCGGTCAGATGTCGGAGATCCCTTTATCTCGCCCAATGAAGATTATCTGATATATAGAGCATTCTATGATGAAGGATACGGGAGAGGGGATTTGTATATCAGTTTCAATATTGAAGGTAATTGGACAAAACCAGAGAACCTTGGTGATCAGATCAATACCAATGGCCATGAAATCTGTCCTTATGTAACGGCTGATGGCAAGATGTTTATTTTCGCTAGTGATCGATTGCAGGAATACTACTCTGATGAAACGCTTGCTGAGTTACAGGCGAAGTATCAATCCTATGACAATGGCAATTCGAACATCTACTATATGTCAGCGGCCTTCATCCAGCGCATGAAAGCAAAGCATACCCAATAAGCGTTCTTGGTTTCCCTTATCGCCGCACGATCACCAACTTGAGTGATTGCTCTTTTTCTTTGTTGAGGAGGTAATCTTCATTGGGGAAAAAGTCGTGGATATACTCCTTGGCGATATACTTATAAGATTTCCAATCGCTTTTGATTTTGGACTGTGGATTGCTCAGCGACCAACGTTGAAAGTCTGTGGATTGGAAGAAATGACATAGATTGTCTTCAAGAGCAAAGGCGCCCGTAGTCAAACCTTCTCGCAGGCGCAAGGATACGTGCTGCCATTTGAGTGAGAAATTCATCCACCAGAGGTAGTCGTAGAGGGTATTGATCGGCAGGGGTGATTGGGCAACTTGCGGACGGAGATATTCAATTATCTCAGCAGCCGGGGCTTTGTGGCCAAGCTTATGGGCGATGACATATTCTAAATTATCTTCCCAAGGCCGCCAAGCCTCACCCGTCATGACATGATATTTGAGTTTATCGCTGCCAAAAAGCTGATCACCATGTTCGCCCGTAATATTGAGATCAGCCGGATCTATCTGTTCATAGATCGTGGATTCAATCCTTGTATAAGCCAACTTGTCTTGAATGATCGCCTCAAAAAAAGCAGGAAATTCATCGATAGACTCTTGCGATAGCAGCAGATGTAGGCGATCTCGCTCCTCGCGAACGCTCAGTTCCCGATAAAGTGCGATCAAAACAGCGGTAGAATCAATCCCACCTGACCACAAGACAGTAATCCGTCGGCCTGCGCTAAGTGTGATGATCTCTCTCGCTCTTTGCGCACAAAGCTCCTCAAAACTATCAGAAATTGGTGCCCATGCTTCGATAGGTTGGAGCAATTGCAGGTTTAATCCACTATCCAAAGTTTCAGTCCGATCGACCAAAGGACACTGAAAAAACAAACAGGCCTGATAGTAAAGCGGATTCATCTTGCGACGATTGCGTCGCAATAGCTTTCTAGAAAGATACGCTATGGGCGGATTAGCTGTTGAGAAAGGCATCTTGAGGTAGGGCTTGGCAGATACCGATATAGCGTTGTAGTTCCGCATAGAGAGCATCAGGGTTAGGATCAACTGGCTTTAGGTCTTGGGTAAAAAGCCCTTTGAAGCTAATCGTACCGGGTTGCACTTTGATTTCCATCAAAGGAAACTTCTTTTTAAATATCCAAAAACCTTTCGTAACGGCCCTTATCTGCCAACCATCGCTGCGTTTTTTGGCTTGGTAGGAGACTTTGTGTTGGACTTTCCGAGGCCCTGATTCATACTGCACCATCCGCTCACGCAGGAGGTGGTCTTTACGTCCCTCGTGGCACATCTTATTGAAACCGACAATGAAACTATTTACAACGGGTTCTAGTTCGGTCATAGGCTAAATTCTAATCGTACCATTGAACATCGGGTGGTTTTTTTCCATGCCACCGACTGAAGAGTAAATATGCAAAGGCAGACAAACCAATGGTTCGTCGCTTGGCGTTTCAAAATGATGGGGACTCATCGGATCAAAAATACAAACTACTCCCGGTTCTAGTTTATGCCGAAACTCTTTATCAGCAAGACCAACCACACTGATTCCCTCTCCTTTCAAAATCAATACCACTCGCACGGTTGAATGTATATGATGTTCCTGTTCCTTGCTAAAAGGAGGAATATGCAAATACTGCAAAGTAGGATCCCCGAGACGCAAAGGCGGAAACAACTGCTTGGTAGAACAACCATTGACATAGGGCAAGGTTGTCGTCCCTCCTAATGAACAGCTCGCATCGGGATGCATATAGCCACGGATCACGGTGGTACAATGCTCACTCTCAAACTCGCATGGGCCTCTCTTGACCCAAGCGTTCTGCAAGGCAGCATCAAAAAAATAAGCCGAATCACCTGCCTCTACGACCACTCGATGCTTACCGATATAGGTGGTGAAAAAATATAGTTGATCGAGATTAGATTGAAAAATCTGGGGGCTTTGGGTATCATAGTAATGAACCCCAAATAGTCGTTGTGCGTCGCTTATCATCCTCGTTTTTAGCTAATGGTAAGCGAATCTACAAAATTGTTGGAAAGAGTCTAATAAATACAAAAAATGGACTCCTACTCAAAAGTAAGAGCCCATTTATCTTTAGGTCCCTATTAGGGAACGACTACACTGATCGAACTGACGGCATGGGCGCCAAAATATCCCACCGCATTGCCTTCAATATTTGAGCTAGGATTAGCGGGTGCGGCTGACTGTCCGGCCGGGCCGAACGAAGCCCCTACTATGCTCGAAAGGGTGTTGAAATAATCGTAGCCCGAACGGTCCAAACTCAAGGCTTGAATTGATAATACATCTCCCGATTTGAGCCCCGGGATTGATAAAGGCGCAATCGTCGCGACTCCATCCGAGAGCGCATCATTATAGATAAAGATGTTGGGATAGGGCTGGCCATTGAGCCAAACCACAAAGCGTAAGAAGTTTTCCTCGCCCGCAGGGTCTTGCAGATGGACTTGTGCCAATAGGCCTTCCATAGGCCCACCACCACGGCTACCAAAACTTACAGAGTCCAATACGATGGTCTTATTCATGGTAGTCTGGGTACGGACAATCTCCCCATTTGCATCAATTTCAAGGGTATAGGCTTCACCGACTGTTCCGACTAAGTCGGCAGCTTTGTAGAGACCTGCTTCTTCTTCGACTAAGGTCGTGCGTTCTCCGGAGGAGCTAATCAATACTACTTCAGCCCCCTCGATGGCGGGATAACTACCCGGTTCAAAATAACTCCCACTCATACTAAGTTGTACTTGAGCTGGGGCTAAGGCTTGATCTGTGATGAGACCTTCGATGACCATCTTAGGTTCGCTATTGCTGAGTTCGAGCTCGATCACTTCTTCGCAGGCAGTGCTGCCAAAGAGGATTGCAAGTAGGAGAAAGGGATATATGAGAGATTTCATTTTTGTTATTGTTGGTTGGTTGGTAGAGGCGCAAAATTTTGCACCTCTACGATTGCGCCTTTACAAAGGCGGCTTTCCTCGATTTAAAAACTAAAATTATACGTCAGCGAAGGCACTGCTCCGAAGAGATAAGTCTTCACCGCCTCAGTCGTGCCTGGATTGCTTTCACTTTCGCGGAAGTCAAGGCTAAAGACATTTTTGCGATTGTAGGCATTGTAGACCGAGACATTCCAAGAAGAGCGAGGATTTTTGCCAAACCAAGTAGCACTCAGGTCTAAGCGATGATAGTCAGGCAACCTATCTGCATTACGCTCGCCATAAAGCGGCACGATCTGGCCATTGTAGACGTAGCTACCATTGGGATAAGTGACCGCATCACCCGTATTGTAAACCCAAGTAGCCGAGAAACTCCATTTTGGATTAGGATCATACATCGCAACAAGCGAGATATCATGGATACGGTCTTGTCGTGCCGAGAACGCTTCTCCATTATTGATTTCATCAAACTGACGGAAGGTACGCGACCAAGTATATGCAGCCCATCCCGTAAATTTACCAGCCGTCTTACGCAAGAGAAACTCAGCACCATATGACCAGCCGTCGCCAAATACTAACTCAGACTCGACCGTTTCGTTGAGGAAGATATTCGCTCCATTTTTATAGTCAATCTGGTTTTGCAGATCTTTGTAGTAAACCTCTACAGAACCTTCATACTTATCGCCAAATGTCTGAAAATAGCCAAGTGCTAATTGATCTGCGATTTCGGGAGCAATGGTGGCGCTACTCGGCAACCACAAATCCGTCGGAGAACCACCCGTAGAATTGGTCAAGAGGTGAATGTATTGACGATTGCGAGCGTAAGAGGCTTTGATCGATTGCTTAGGACTGATCAAATAAGAGGCTGAAACCCGTGGCTCCAAGCCAAAATAATTTTTGATGATGTCGCCTTGATCATATTTGACTGAGTCAATGGCGGTTCCTTCTGCATCATAACTATAAACTGTACCTGGCCCTAAAACGGTGAAATTAGAGGCTCGTAGACCGTAACTGATATTGAACTTCTCAGTGGCTTTCCACTCATGCGAAAAATAAGCAGCACTCTCCAAAGCATAACGATCTTGTATCTCAGTTGCATTGAAGGCACCCTCTCCCGTATTACTCACCACTCCCGGTACGAAAGTATGATAGATCGCATTGGTCCCAAACTTGAAAGTATGCCGCTGATTGGCGTAGTAACTAAAGTCTTCTTTCCAGTTCCAATCCTTGATGCCTGAATTGATCGTAGCTCCTGCCGCTGCAATGTCAATCTCATAGTCATAATCGCTATAGATCAGCGTACTATTGAGAAAGAGCTTATCACTAAAGAGATGATTCCAACGCACTGTACCCGTAGCATTACCCCAATTGAGGCCAAACTGATCAGCAATCCCAAACTTATCGCGCCCAAAATAACCAGAGATGAATACTTGATCTTTTTCACCCAAGCGATAGTTGGCCTTCATATTGAGATCGTAGAAGTATAGCTGAGTATTTTGCAGATTGGTATCTGCGGATAAAGCGAGAAATGCATCCGCATAAGTACGACGAGCAGAAATCATAAAACTCCCTTTATCCTCTACAATCGGCCCTTCAAAGGTCAAACGCGAAGAAATCAAGCCAATACCGCCACTCAATTCGTAATCCTTTTTGTTGCCGTCCTTCATCTGTACATCTAGCACCGATGAAAGTCGCCCTCCATATTCAGCAGGCATATTGCCTTTGTAGAGTTTAGTACTCTTGATCGCATCGCCATTGAAAACGGAGAAAAAGCCCAATAAGTGAGCGGGATTATAGACCGGCGCTTCATCAAGCAAGATGAGGTTTTGGTCTATACCGCCACCGCGAACGAAAAAACCACTACTCCCCTCCCCTGCCGCTTTGACTCCCGGTAGGAGTTGGATCGTCTTGAGGATATCGGTTTCACCGAACAGTACTGGTAATTTTTTAATCTCCTTGATCGAGAGTCTTTCCACCCCCATCTCAGTAGATTGCAATCGCGTGCTGGCAGATTCGGCAGAGATGACTACTTCTTCCGTAGTCGTTTCCATCTGGCTGAGCCGAACGTCTAACTTCATGCTTTCGCTTAGCTCAATGGTATCAGTCTTGACGCCGAATCCGATAAAGCGATATTGGACCGCATATTTTCCGGGGGGCACACTCAGAGAGTAAAAGCCATAAGAATTACTATAAGTTCCCGCTTTAGCTTCGGGGATAAATATCGTAGCACCGATAAGACTTTCGCCATTGAGCTCGTCATATACATAGCCGCTTAGCGTAACGTTTTGGCCTAAGCTTATGCTGACAGCACAGAAGAGCAGCAGGCTGAGAAGAAGATTTCGTTTCATTGTTTGAGAATTGATTATGCTCAAAGAAACGGTCCATTTTTGCCTCAGTTGACCGGATTCAGCTATCTGGACATTCGGATTCATGAATCAGGACATCATTTTTTCTCATATCGCTGCGCGGAACGTTGCCGCAGGGGCGTATTGCATACGTCTTGATTTTCTGGGCGTATGCAATACGCCCCTGCTTAATAAAATGGGTACGAAAGGGAACATTGACAGCAAAAATTCCAAAATTTTTATAAGCCTCATTCCTCCCCCAACCCCCTCCAAAGGGGGATATCCCTCTTTAAAGGGGGCTGGGACAGGAAAAAACATGCTTAATTAATTCTGCTTGACTACTTAAATCCCTAATTTCCGACATGGAAGCCATCAAAACGGAAGTCAAAGCCCTTATCAGCAAAGGAGACCTCAAAAAAGTATTTCGTTATCTCGACAGCGTAAAAGATCAATTCACTACGACCGAACAAAATACAGTCATCGAAATGTCTCGTCGTTTCAAGAAATTGAGTAGAGACGAGCGTATGGATATGATCGATTCTCGCGAAGCAAGTGCGGGTTATAGCAAACTCACTTCTGGGCTACTTCTATTTTTAGAAGAGTTAGGAGAAGGAGGAGACGAAGCGTTCGGCACGGCCGCAGATACAGCTCCTGCCAATCAAAAGACCAAGATCCTCTTCCTCGCCTCCAACCCAAGCAGTACAGGTCGCCTCAAGCTCGACAAAGAAATCAGAGAGATCGAAGAAGGTTTACGCCGTTCCAACCATAGAGATTCTTTCGAGCTAGTACAAAAATGGGCCGTTCGGCCAGCCGACCTCCGGAGAGCTATGCTGGATGAAAATCCACAAATTGTGCACTTTTCAGGGCATGGGGTAACTACGGGAGTCAGTGGAGAAGCCGAAGAAGGTTCTCGCAATTTGGTATTTGAGGAAGAAGAATTGAATTTGGACGGCTATGATGGCGGACTCGTGGTCGAAGACGATCAAGGCAATATGAAGGTTTTACCAGCTACTGCTTTGGCGGCTCTTTTCAAACTATTTGAGGGTTCGCTCCGTTGTGTATTGCTCAATGCTTGTTATTCGCAATCACAAGCCAAAGAACTCAAACCACATGTGCCTTATATCATCGGCATGAATAAGGCAGTCCCAGATAATGCCGCCATCGTATTTGCGACGGGCTTTTATGACGCACTAGGAGCAGGCAAGGACATCGCAGAAGCCTTTGAACATGGCAAAGTTGCCGTAACATTTGAAGGCATCGCAGGCGCCGACATCATGGTGCTTGATAGTCAATAATGCATGAAACAAGAAATCAAGATTCATTACGACCTCTTTGATCAGGC
>JBGCFA010000267.1:0-4635 GCA_045106675.1 Bacteroidia bacterium | reverse complement strand
CATTTTATCATCATGTTCAATGGTTTTGCAGATATATCTTTTGACTGTACACTCGTTCCCCATCACTGAGTTGAAGATGATAGAGACCGTTCGGCAAGGCCGTAATGTCCAGTATTTGATCTGACGTTCGCCACGGGCGTGATAATACGACTCGGCCAGAAGTATCGTATAACCTCAATCTGCCTTCAAAAACTTGGTCCAAACTTAGCGCTACTCTGCCCTGTGTAGGATTGGGAAATAGATGAATGCTGGCAGTCTCACGCTCCCATAAGCCGAGGTTAGTATTGGTATAATCTGCGGTTTCGATTAAGCCACCAGCTCCCGCTACCCAGACGATAGCTTGGCCTGTGCTTGGCAAATTGATTGAAAGATAAGTGTTGTTGGCGCTATGCACTTGGGTCCAAGTCTGGCCACCATCCGTCGTTTGTAAAATCACACTACTAAAAGACAAAGAACCAATCAACCAAGCGGTTTGACTGTCAAGCCAAGCCATCTCTCGCCAAGCTGATTTGAGCGGTAGGAGGATTTTATTCCAGCTTGCTCCACCGTCAATAGTCTGCAAAATGGTATCGGTACGCCCAAAGGTCAGCAACCAGCCTGCATCTGGAGTGGGGAAATATACTTTGCCAATGTCTCTACCAGTGTTGGTGATCTGCGGGGACCAATTGGCACCCCCGTCATTGCTGCGCAGAACGTTTCCGTCATAACCGGCGGCGACGATGATGCTATCATTGACGATGGCGAGATCTCGTAGACCAATGCCATTGGAGATATCACTGCTAGTCCAGGTTTGCCCAGCGTCGCTGGAACGCCAAAATGCATCTACTCCGTTTTCAGCACTTGTCAGCAAAAGATTGCCATTGGGGCTGCGTTGGAGAGAAGTATAGTCTGTCGCGTTGACCGGAATATCAGCCCAGTTTTGCCCACCATCGGTACTGTGCATCACTCGAAGGTTGGTCGTAGCCCAAAATTCGTCTTGACTCAGAGGTAGTACTTCGGTAACATATTCGTTGACCGAGGAATTCTCGGGTAAACTGATGTCTTGCCAGCTTTGGCCGCCATCGAGCGTTTTGAGCAAGGTATTTTGGTCACCTCCTGCCAAGCCGACTAAAGGATCCCAAAAGCGAATACAGTCGAGATGGTTTTTGCGGCCCTCGATTTGATCGTTCCACGAAGTGGCGCTATCGCTACTATGGATAATAATCGAAAAACCACCGCTGATCCAGTATTGGCCATTGGGCTGACTCGCGATGCCATAAAGCGGGACGGAGGGAGGCAGCGGATTGTATTGCGCCCAAGTTTGGCCCGCGTCGATGGATTCGTGGATACTCGTAAAGCGAGCCCCGAGCAAATGATTAGGCCCTGCAAGTTTGACATTTGACTGAAAACTGATGGGGCTATTGGCAACTTGGAGCGTCCAGTTTAGGCCACCATCATCGCTGCGATAGATATCGCGGTTGACGACCATATAGCCAATATTTTCGTCGTGAAAAACAACCTTGGAGCCGATATTAAATGCCAAAGTATCCAAGGTCATCCACGAACTACCGCCATCAGTTGTCTTGAGTAATTCCCCTGCTCGCGAGCTGATCCAACCAACCGTATCATTGATAAAGCTGATGCCGATCCATTCGGGGGTCGTGGGTAGCGGGAGATCACTCCAGGTCTGCCCAAAATCGGTGCTTTTGAACACATTGCCGGTATTGGCGATGATGTAGGCAGCTTGACTAGAAGGTACCGCCAAACCATTATAAGCTCCGGTCGGGAAGCCGCTAGCATACTCATTCCAAGTAGTGCCCCCATCCTCCGTGACACTGATCTTGGTCCCGCAAGCCATGACTTTTTGACCATTGGCATCGGGCGCCTCAGCCACAAAAAACAAATTGCTCAAACTCGAATTGCTCTGCTCTGACCAGTTTTGCCCAAAATCACTGCTATGAAAGATCGTTCCCGCTTCTCCTACGGACCAGCCTTGACCATTGCTATTCATACTGAGATCATAGAGGCGGCTGAGCCGAACGTTTGGGTGTTGTTGTACCCAATTTTGGGCAGAGGTAGAGAGTATCGCCCCAAGAAAAAGCATGAGGGAAAAGTATAATTTGTTCATAGATTTCAGGATGAGTTGGCAGAAAATGCGTCATAGATTAGTTCCCCAAAGGGATAAAAACATAACTTTGCACTATGAATGAGCTATCGGCCCGCATCATGGAGATGCCCAAGTTTGAGATCCATGTTCATATGGAAGGCGCGACTGATGCCGAAACCTTCTTTCGTCTTGCCCAGCGCAACAATATGCCCTTACCGATTGAGGCACAGGATTTGGCGAGTTGGCAAAAGTATTTTGAGTTTCGCGACTTCCCGCATTTTATTGAGGTTTATGTTAGCTCAGTTTCTCTTTTACGTTCGGCGGAGGACTATGCTTTTTTGATCGAAGAGTTTTATCGTCATCAAGCGGTCCAAAATATCGTCTATACGGAGGCTTTTTTGAGTGCGACTTATCTAGTAGATAAATTTGCGCCAGACGAGATTCTCGAAGCGATTGCACGAGGCATGGAGGCTGGTAAGCGTAAATACGGTGGCGAAATTCGCTTTATTCCCGATATAGCGCGCCAAGAGCCAGAGTCTCAGTGGAAGGTCTTGGAGCTAGTCAAAAAAGGCTATGATTTGGGTTTGTTTTTGGGATTGGGTCTAGGCGGTTTAGAGATCGGTTTCCCACCAGAGTTATTTGATGAGGTGTTTTGTGAGGCGCGGGAGTACGGTATGCAAGTCGTGGTCCATGCAGGAGAAGGCGTTGGTCCAGAAAGTATTTGGGGCGCTTTAAATACGCTGCAAGCAGAACGCATCGGTCATGGTATCCGTTCCGTCGAAGACGAAAAGCTACTAGCACACCTTGCAGAGCAAAAAATCCCTATCGAGGTTTCTCCGACTAGCAATTATTGTTTAGGTATCGTCAAGCCCAATGAGCAGCACCCAATCCGCAAGATGGTCGATGCAGGCTTGCATTGTTGTATCAGTTCGGATGATCCAGCGATGTTTTCTACCAG
Organism: Bacteroidia bacterium; assembly: GCA_045106675.1. Lineage (GTDB taxonomy): Bacteria > Bacteroidota > Bacteroidia > J057 > J057 > JBCAWW01. The sequence goes on along the minus strand of JBGCFA010000267.1, from coordinate 1,591 downwards.
TCTTACGGGGGAGTATCTCCTATTGGCGGAACAAGGTTTTAGCTGGGAGGAATTGCAACAACTCAACCAAAATGCCCTTGAAGCTAGTTTTATGACCGAAGGGCAAAAGAAATATTATCGTCAGTGCTTGCTGGATTTTCTAGTTAGCTGATGGGCAATTGCTACCGCTTACTGAATCATGAGTGCCTTTAACTAAAAATATGTGGTTGAAATCACTCAAATAGCATAACTTTCTAGACGCACTGCGTTTTCAAAACGCAGTGCGTCTTAGAATCGGACAAAATCAAGCAAAATATGCGCACCGTCATCCAGAGAGTACAGCACAGCAAAGTCGTAGTCGAAGACCAAACTATCGGCGAGATTGGGCGTGGCTTGATGGTCTTATTGGGCGTAACTCATGATGACAATGAGACCGACATCAAATGGCTAGTCAAAAAGATCACCAAGATGCGCATCTTCAATGATGACGCTGGCAAAATGAATCTTTCGGTAGAGGATATCGGTGGCGATATATTGGTCGTTTCTCAGTTTACTCTCTACGCCAACGCCCGCAAAGGCAATCGCCCTTCATACATCCGTTCGGCACCGCCGGATGTCTCGATCCCTCTCTATGAGCAATTTGTGGAGACATTGCGCGCTAGTTTTACTGGACAAGTCGCCACTGGCGAATTTGGGGCGATGATGGAAGTAAGTCTCCTCAATGACGGCCCCGTGACCATCATCCTCGATAGCAAAGAAATTGGCTAAGCTACGGCCACAATTACCCCTCCTACTTGGCTTATTGCTCAGACTGATCTATGGTCTTTGGATGGGGGAAGGACTCTTCAGCGGAGATGCCATTTACTATGTCGAAGAGGCGCAAAAATTACTCCAAACGGGTGAAACGAGCCTTTATTGGCCTCCGGCACTAATTTATCTATTGGCCGCTTGGGCCTGGGTTTTTGGGCTGAGCTGGGGGAGTTGCATGGCCTTTATGCTGCTTTGGTATGTGGCTTTGGACAGATTATTGTATCTCTGCAAGCCAGTGCCTTGGCCGCGCTATTTATTCGCGCTTTTCCCAGTCTTTATTCACCATTCGGTGGCGCCCTTGACACATTTGCCTGTTGCCGTTTGTTTGCTGAGCCTCTACCTTTTATACCGAAGACAAGCCAATTGGCAGAGTGGTCTGATATCTGGTTTCCTTCTTGGCTTGGGAGTATTATTTCGGGCGGGGACTGCTGCTGTGTTGGGGGGATTACTGCTTCGCAGAACGCTTGGTTTTATCGTGGGCTTGTCCTTGGGGCTATTGCTCCTTATCGGCACTTGGCTAGGGATCGCTTCCACCCAAGGCGAACGCTTTGTTCACGTCAATACTGCCAATGCCTATAACTTCTATCTCGGCAACAATCCTTGGGCGCCAGACTATAAAGGCTGGTGGCTTGGCTCTCATAATGAAACTGAAAACCCTGCTTACCAAGCCTTCTATACCGAGCGAGATTCTATTCTAAGTTTGGAAGCTCCTGAGCAAGAGCTAGCGTTCCGCGAACGAGCACTCAGCTATATCAGCAATAATCCGGGACGCTTTGTCTATCGCGTCTGGCAACGCTTTAAA